>CAXNHL010000015.1:0-14271 GCA_964202105.1 Opitutales bacterium
AGCCCCAACGGACCAGCCGACGTGCCGGTGATATCGGCATGGATGGCGGCCGCGCCGAACGACCCCTGGAGCTCGCAATACCTGACCCGGGCCGCGGTCAGTTCGATGAAGTCGTCGCGCTTTTTCGGGGGAAGATGTTTCATAGCGAGGACGCGCTTCACGACGCGGTCGATCTCCAGGCGCCACAAGCGCGTGCCCTCGTAGTTGGCCGACATCATGTCATAAGTGGAAAGCGCCCCGAGCGAGGCCAGATAGTCGTCGATCGGATGAGCGAAGCCCCCGGCCTTTTTCCACGCCGCGCTCACCAGGAAACGCTTCTGGGATTTCGGCTCGAGCAGCGAGGCCCCATGCTTCTCGTCATAGCAGAGCAAGAGCTTCTGGCCCTTTTTCCATGCGTCGATGATGTCCCACTCCTTGTCCTTCCACTCCAAGGAAAGGACGCGGCCATCGGCGAGATAGCTTTGGTTCACGTCGTGATAGCTATCCCAGACGACCGTCTCGGAATGAAGGTATCCGGCCGCCGGCTGCGGCTTCCGAGCGGCGCGCATCTTCGCGACATCCTTCACCCAGCCGTCCCACTCCGGCTTATCGGGCGTCGCCCAGACCACCTTCGCCGGCTCCGCGGCGTGCAGACCTGCGAACAGGAACCAAGCAATCATCAGACGAAGCGACATAGACAAGGGCACAGTAAGGGGTCAGACCGCTTCTGACAAGTATCGCTCAGAAGCGGTCTGACCCCTTACTGAGTTCCCCCATCAGCCGTCTTAAGTTATACCCCGGCGGCGCCTTTCTTTACTGGTGTTATTATCCATGCTGCCTTGCCCGCCGCCATGTGATGTCATGCGCGGTTCATGCCTGGCAGCTTTCGGACTTAGTCCGGCCGCATCGCCAGATATTCTTTTATAAGGCTAGCCCAAGCCCGGATCGGCGTTCGGCGATCACCTCAGACCTTGACCTTCCCGGGGCCCGCTTTCTCCTAGAAGTCATGTTGCGTCTGCTCTGCTCCCTGGCCCTCGCCGCCTTGCTCGTCGGTTGCCAGAACCCTTGGAAAGAGTTCTACCAAGGCTGGCCGTTGCCGGCGGATGCGCCCGACAACGGCCTGCCCGACTGCCGGCAGGTCTCGGACTTCGATACGACCGTCAAGGACCTGATGAGGGATAACTATGTCCCCTTCGGGCAATCCCACTTCAACGCCGGCAATAACGTGAGCTTCGGGGAGATGCAGCAGTTCGGGGCCAGCATCAAGGCCGACGTGATCTTATATGGTGTCGGCAACCGGACGTCCACGCAGTCGGTGATGGCTTTGCCGCAATATAACCCAGGCACCCAGCAGACCACCTACCTGAGCGGGTACGGCTCCAATGGAAGCAGTTTCTATGGAACTGCGAACACCTACAGCCCCGGCACCTACTCCACCACGATCGTACCCGTGACCGTCGTCCGACAGGATTACCTGGCGGTTTATCTCAAGAAAAGCTGGTTCAAGCCCGTGCTTGGCGTGCAACGGATACCGGTCACGGCCGAACAAGCCAGGATTGTCGGGACCAATAACGCCCTCCTGATAACGATCGTGGTGCGGCGGACACCGGCATTCTACGCTGACCTCTATGAAGGCGATGTCATCCTAGAATTCAACGGACAAAGGGTGCCGCTTGATGACGAGGAATTCAACGCCCTGCTGGAGAAGCATCGTGGTCAGGAAATCGAACTGCTCATCTATCGGGCGGGCAATAAGCTCACCAAGAAGATCCGGCTGGCTTCGGGGGTCTGAGCTGGAAGCCTTAGGCACGACGGATTGAGAGGGAACGGCTGGTACCGATAGCCAGCCGCACTTCCCCCTAGCCATGGGCGACACTGTGGGCAAACTGCCGGGACCGATGAAAGCCCTGCTTCATTTCCTGTTTTTCTTGGTGGTCACGACCGTAGCGGGCTTAGCGGCCGGCCCGGAAGCCTTCCCCACCGCATCAGAATATCCTGCCATCAAGAAGGCCGCCGAAAGCGGCGACCTCGCCGCCGTGATCAAGGCCGGCATCTGCGCACGCGAAGGGATCGGGCGCGAGCGCGACACCGACGAAGCCTATCGGCTCTTCAAGAAGGCCGCCGACGCCGGCGATGCGCTTGGCATGTTCTACCTCGCGGTGTGCCATGACACCGGAGCCGGCACGGAAAAAGATGTCGATGAGGCGATTACATGGGCGAAGAAGGCCGCTGACCGGAAGCACCCAAAGGGTCAGGCGTTCCTCGGCCTGCTATATAGTCGCGGCGAAGGCACCAAGAAATCCACGGCCGAAGGCTTCCGCCTCGTCGAAGAGGCAGCCCGAACGGGGGACGGCTATGCCGAAGTCATGCTTGGCTATCTCCTCAGCAAAGGCATCGGCGCTGACAAAGATGAGGGTCGCGCATTCCAGCTATTCAAGTCTTCGGCCGAGAAGGGGACGCGGCTTGGCTGGACCAGACTAGGCGACGCGTATCACTTCGGAATTGGCACGAGGGTGGATAATGACGAAGCCGTGGCCTGCTGGCTCAAGGCCACCGAACAGGGCCATGCGGGTGGGTATATGCGTCTCGCGAATGCACATATGACCGGCGAAGGCGTACGCCAATCGCATGAGAAAGCCCGGTCTTACGCCGAGCTCGCCTACGAAAGCGAGAATGACACCCGCACCTACGCCGCCGCTCTCCTCGCCCACCTCTACCACGAAGGCCTCGGCGTCGATAAGTCGCCGTCGCAGACGGCCAGATACCTGCGGATCAGCGCCGCCGGCGGCCACATCGGCAGTATGAACAACTATGCCGCCCTTTGCCTGCAGCCCGGCTCCGGCGTACTTACGGACCACACGCTGGCCGTCGCCCTCTACATGGTGGCCGCGGCCAAAGGAGAAGAAACCGCGAAGAAAAACATCCAGTCACTCCAACCTACGGAATCGGCCTTGTTTTCCTACTCTAAGGCCACGGCCATCGCGCGTTCCATCATGCAGTCGCTGGACGCACGCCAGGAGATCGCGGAACTGCAAGAAGGCTGGAGCTCGGACCAGATGACCAAAGGCGGCTCCGGCGCGCCTCGCAAGGAGGACCGCAAAGGCCGTGTCGTCACGGGTTCCGGACTGGTCTTCACGCCGGAAGGCCATGTCTTCACCAACCATCACGTAGTCGAGAACGGCAAGTCGTTCGAAGTCTACGTGCCCTCGCTCAAGAAGAAGCTGCCGGCGAAGCTGATCGTCAGCGACGCCGCCAATGACCTCGCCGTCCTGCAGGTCGAGACCTGGAAGAGTGGACCGCACTCGCCCGCCCTGCCGCCGCCCATCGCCAGCTCGACCAAGGCCAAGATCGGCGACAAGATCTTCGCCATCGGCTTCCCTCTTCCGGACGCGCTCGGCACCGAGGCGAAATACACTTCCGGCGACGTCAGTTCGCTCTCCGGCATCGGCGACGATAAGCGGGTGATCCAGATCTCCGCTCCGATCCAGCCGGGGAACAGCGGCGGCCCGCTCGCGCTGGCGGACGGGAGGATCGTCGGTGTGGTCGTCGCGACGCTCAATTATCGGCTGACGCTCAAGGAGTCGGGCAGCCTCCCTCAGAACGTGAACTTCGCGGTCAAATCCGACTACCTGCGCATCCTCGCCGCGAACTCCGGCGTCGATATTCCCGACGACCTCAAAGTCACGGGCAGTCCGGTGGAGCACGTGAACGCCTACACGGTGCAGGTCATCTGCACGCAGTAAGCCCGGCCGCCCCAGAGGAAAGCCCGCCTCGGAAGCCCGAACCGGGCGGCGCGTCCGCGCCTGGGGTTGGGTTGACTCATAACATTCTTATGGCAATCATGCTCCGATGTCAGAAGTGCAGAAGCATGGCTTTAGTTTTGAACAATGGATACGGAGCACGTTCTTCGACTCCTACGAGGGCTCCTACAGCCAGAAGTGGGACGTGCCCCATGACCATAACCGCTCCAGACTGGTGCCCCCCGAGTTCCGCGGACTGCCCGTCTCGATCAAGACCACGAAGTTCGGCTCCCCCGTGAACCTCGGGGACGCGCTGCGCCAGTTCGAGATCTCCGAGGACTTCGTGATGATCTGCGGAATCTGGAGACAGGCGAACCGTCAGGAAAAGCATCTCGTGGCGATCGGCGCCGCCAAGTTCAGCGCCACCGCTTGGCGAGAGTTGTGGGCTCCGCTCAAGTTGGCCGAAATCAAGGAGCTGGACCGGACGGTCAAGGACCGCGGCCTATCTTATGCCGAAGCCAGGATCAGGGCGAAGTCCTGGCAGGCCGACCACCCGCCGCGCGGGGATGCCAGCCTGCGGATCAATCCGAAGATCGACTCTAAGGAGCAACGCCGGGTCCAGTGTTCGCTTCCCTTCTCCAGCTACTGTCAGGCCGCCGACCTCGGAGGCTTGGTCGAAGAGTCGGCCGGCGCCGAACTCTTCGGGAAACGTTATCCGGGGGCGATCAAATCGCCGCCGCGCACCTTCAGAGGCTGAGCTCAGGATTATCATCAAGCGCCAGGATGCGCTTGGACGCCATCTGCACGTAGGCCGGATCGACTTCGATCCCGACCCATTGACGCTTCGCGACCTGACAGGCTTCGGCGGTCGAGCCGCTGCCCAGGAAAGGATCCAGGACGAAGTCGCCGGGCCGGCTGCCGGAAGCGACGAGCTTGCTGATGAGCCCGATCGGCTTCTGGGAAGGATGTCCGACCTTCTCCTTGGAACTCCCCTTCAAGGAGGGAACCCGCAGGATGTTGGTCGCATACTTGCCCTTGCGCAGGTGCGCCTCCCGCTGCGCCATGTCCTTATAGCGCTTATCCCGCATGTAAGACTGGATGGTCTCCTCGTCGTACGGGATCCGCACCGCATCCTTGTCGAAGTATGGCTTGGCCTCCTTGCTTTTGCGCATGACCAGGATCATCTCATACTGCGGAGTAAACGAGTCGTAGCGCTCATTGTAGCCGACGGCGCGATCCCAGACGATCATGTCATGGAACTGGAATTCCCGGCAAAGGGCGGAACAAAGATGGATCCAGGCATGCTCCCTCTTGCCATGCTGGCCGAAGACATAGAACAAGCCGTCGTCGCGCAGCGTGCGGTGGCACTGCCTGGCCCAGGCGAGGCACCAGTCGATGTAGGCCGCCTCATCCTTCCAAGCCATGTCCCACTCCTGCTCCAGCAGCACCTGGAAATAAGGCGGATCGGCGATGATGAGCTGGAAGTGCTTTTCCGGGAATTGTTCCAGCTCCTTGATACAATCACCCGTGATGATCGTGCCGTTGCCGACCTTTTTTTGCTTGGCTCCCATGGATGTGCGCACCGGAGTTATGCCCCCGCTCGCGGCGCGTGGCAAGGAGTGATAGCTCCCTGTGCGGGCCGGCGGGCCGACCTGATGCGTGACGTGTTCGCTTAGCCGGCGCCGGCACTAAACCGATGGCTCCTTGGCAATGTTGCCCGCGATCTCGCGCCGGATCTCGTCGGCACGACGATAGGCGGCGAGGACCTGTTCGGGCGAATACTTCAGCCAGAGCGCCGACTCCGTGGCCCGCTTGCCGGTCACGATGCTCCAAGCGTAGCCTTCGAAGATCTCCGAGTCGGCGGGAATCCGCTTCGGGACTTTGACGCCATCGCCCAGCAGGCTTGTTCCCGCCAAGATCCTGATGAGGTCATCCTGGGCCCAGGTGTGTCCCTGCTTGGCCGCCGCCAGATACCACTTGTGCGCCTCGGCCGCGGAGACAGGGGCGCCTTCGCCGGTGGCGAAAGCCTTGCCGGCTTCATATTGGGCTGGCGGGAAACCCTGCTCCGCCGACTGGAGGAGCCACTTCTGCGCATGTCCGGCGCGGCCCTTATACCTGGGAAGCGTGCGGGAATAGTAGAATTGCGCGACGATATCGCCGGACTTGGCCAGTTCCTCCTGCCTTCCCTTCTGCCTTTCAAGAAGGCGCGCGATTCTGCCCACCCTGAAGTCGACGGTCTTGCGCGCTGCCTCGGCAAGCTCGCCCTTGACGCGGGCATGCGGATTGAAGGCCTTGCAGACATGCATGGCGATCGTGGCAGGCTCGTCCACGCTCCCGTCTTCGCGATGATAATCAGATCTGAGGGCCCCGCACTCCGCGGAAAAAGCCCTGGTCCTCGCCTGGAGCCATTCGAACAGCGCATCGTCACCGAGGTCGTCAAGATAGCCGACGATGACGGAATGCATGGCCCAGTGAAACACGAGCTCCTGATCCAGGATGCCCGTGCCGTTGTGATGAGCGCGGGCATACATGCGATCCAAGCATCGCAGGCCGAGCGCAAGATCCTTCGGCACGCCCAATCCTTGGAAATACATTTTTGCCACCTGTCCCAGAGACCATGCGCATCCCATTTCGCCGGCCCGGAGAAGCCATCGCATCGCCTCCGCATAATCCCGCGATACTCCGTCACGGCCATAGAGATAGAGCTCAGCCAGGGCCTTGGCGTCATAATCGGCGCCGCCGGCTGCCCCCATCATGCGGCGTTGCCTGACATGGCCGTGCCAGACCTGCATCCATTCATCTGCCTTGGCCTGATCAGGGACCACTCCCCTGACGGTCGGCCCAGGGAACCGACTGCCTGGCTCCGTCGGCTCGTAGAGCGTGACAATGGATCGGGCCGTCGGCTTTTCATGCTCATAGTCCTTGAGATACCACTCGAGCGGCTGGCCGTCCTCCGGTTTACCTCGTCCGCCCGAAACCATCGCCGCCATCGAACCGAAGGCTGGCGGATAGCCTAGCCCGGCGGACCGACGAATCCATTTCTCAGCGTCCTTCAGTTCTCGCCACTGATGACCTTGACGCTTCGGACCATAGACGAACGCCCACTGCGAGTGAGCATAGCCCGCTTCGGCCAAGGCGAGCTGTCCGCGATGCTGGTCGAGGCAGAGGTTCTGCGTCAGGGTCATCCCTCGAATGAAAAAAGGCAGGGGTCCCGGGAAGAGTCGCGCCGCCCGCATATAGGCGGAGAAAGCCAGGTCGTAATCCCGATCGATCCCGAGTCCGTATTCGCGGGCCAGCGCGACTTCCAGCATCGCCTCCGGAAGCTCGCGCTTCGTCGCCAGTTCGAACCACCGGAAAGCTGCTTCCAGGTCATAGGGCACCAGCTTCCCCTCGGCGTAGTGTCGGCCGACCTCCAGCTGCGCCTGGGCGCTTCCGGCCATGGCCTGATCGACGAGTTGCTGCGGGATAGCCATCGGGATAGGTTTATGGACTGAATCGGGACCCCGGGCAAGCCATCGGGATTATCGGAGCCCGGCCAAAGGGTATTCCGGCCGCTGCCCGTCTAATGACAGTCCAGAAGATTGACCCATAGCGGGGCTGGGCTTTGATGGGGCCATGAGCTCCGAAGGCAACCGGTTCGGCCAATCCTACCTCTCGGGCATCCTCGGGGAGCCGAAGAAATCCACCGGCAAGCGGGTGCTCGCCGACTTCCAGTCGGGGGCCTTCACGCCGATCCTCGTCGCCGGTATCTGCAATCCGGCCGGCCCGACGCTCACGATTTTCTCTTTTCTTAAGCCTGACGAGGAAGGCGAAGCCTGGCTCTGCGAGCACATGCTCAATCCGTTCCAGACTTCCTTCCATCGGATGGCCCGCGTCCACCCTCAGGACATCGGGTTCTCACCCCAAGGCAAGGCCACCACGGGGGTCGATGAAGCCTTGCTGGCCTTCGCCCGCGTGCATCTCGCGCTCGACCAGAGCTTTACGCCTGGCACCTATCATACCTATTGCGCCGCGGTCTCCCGTCAGGCGACGGAGAGCGCCCTCCTCGCCTGGATGGAGAAGTCCGAGGCCACGCCTTGCGACCTGGAGGACCTCACCGACCCCTCCCTGCGCACGGACTTCCTGAAGCGGGCTTCTTTCGCCCGCATCCAGGCGCGGATCGCCTCCAAGCGCAAGCCGACCAAAGCGGACGCCGAGAAACTGCTTCGCGCGGCGCTCGAACCCCGCCAACAGGCGGCCGAACGCCAAGGCATCATCGACGGCTGGGACATCGCCCAGGCCCGCGCCCCGGGACTCAAGGTCGTGACGACGACCGCCGAGATCAAGGAGCTGTTCCGCTTGGTCGCCTCCGCCAATGCCGTCGATGCCAGCAAGCCCAAGGGCCCGACCCATCCGAACGAGTATTATGACGTAGGCTTGGACGTTCTCCTCGTGACGCGCCCGGAGCTCTTCGGCCAAGGCGTCCGCCGCGACGGTCCGCCCGGACAGCGGACCGCCCCGCCCGCCAAGCCGGCCGAGCTGGAATATCCTGCCGACAGCTGGGCGGCCGATTGGTATCAGCTCTCCAAGCGACACGGCAAGAAAGGCCAATATGCCCGCCCACCAGACGGCCTGGAGGCCTGGGGCCAGCTACACGACGGCTCGAGCATCCAGAAAAGCGTCCGGCTCGGCGATTGGCCGGACATCGTCCGCGCCTTTGCCGGCAAGAGATTCTCGCTCGGCGCGTTCGCCGTGCGGCAGGGCGCGATCCGTCACGAAGGCCGCCCCGGCGTGACTTTCGTCTTCGCCTCACCGAACGGCGGCTCTCGGATCGCCCGCGTGGCCATGGGTATCTTCAGCCACTATAATCTCGGCGGCGCGCTGGCGGACTCCATCCAAGGCGACCGTTGGTCCTCCCTGACCTATCTCTACTCGCCGCATTGGTACGCGGCTTCCGGCGACCGCTCATTCGGAGCCGATTGGCCGACGCGAGAAAAGGCCGGGGCTGATGATGCCGAAGGCCGCAAGCTCTGGTGCGCCGGCATCGAACACGCGATCCGCCAAGTCCTCGCCGAGGTGCCCGGCGCCTGCGTCGACTCGGTCTATTTCGATAGCTACGCCGCCAACGACCGGCTCGACCTCCTGAGCGAGCGGCAACTCAAGGGCCTCGCCCGCACCAAGGCCGAAGACCTCGAAAAGGTCCTCTCGCTGCGCAATCCGCCCGAGGCGAGCCTCTGGGCTTCGCTGTTCGGCTGAACTTACCCCCGCATGAGCCTTCCGCCTGAATCCGGAGAGACGCCCCCACGCCGCCGCATCGGCGAAGTCTTTGGCGGCTTCGCGAGCCCTAATCCGGGCGTCCCCGGCGGACATAGTGTCGTCGATGCCGTGGCTTTCCTCCGTCAGAAGGCCGGCCAAGGGGACGCGGAGGCGCAGTTCCAGCTCGCGGTGATCTATCAGAACGGACGGCTGGTGCCGCAGGACCAGCCGCAGGCCCGGGAGTGGCTGCTCAAAGCCGCCGAGCAGGGCCATGTGAAAGCCATGTTCAACCTCGGCGTCACCTATGGCGACGGGCTCGGCGTGCCCGTGGATGACGCGGAGGCGTTCAAGTGGTATCAGGCTGCCGCGAACGAGGGCGACCCTAGGGCTCACTTCAACCTCGGCTCTTTCTATATCGCGGGACGCGGGACGCCCATCGACGGCCCCAAGGCCAATGAGCACTGGTTTGAAGCCGCTCTCCGCGGAATGCACTTAGCGCAGGTCAGGCTGGCGCTGTCCTTTGCCCGTGGAGACGGAGGCAAGGTCGACCACCAGCTCGCCTTCGTCTGGGCTTATGTCGCGAAAGACAAGGACGCCAACGCCCGGCTCATCCTAGACGCCGTCACCCAAGCTATCTCCGACGAGGAAGTGGCCGCGCTGGAGCGGGAGGCCCATGGCGTCATGCACGAGATGAAGTCCATCGACCCCAACGACAAGCGACGCTTCAGCCAAGGCATCTAGGTCTACCTTTGCCTGAGCTGATTAAATGCATCATCAGTTCAGCGATCGGTGAATGGCGAGCGCGACGATGGCGACGATGGCAAGATAGGCGAGGATCGCGGGCCACGAAACCATAGCCCGCCGCATTCTCTCGACCGACTTGACACGGAGGACCTGCAGGATGATCGATTCCTTCGTACTGTTGTATGCCCGCTCAACTTCTCTGGGGAAAAGTTCGGAGGGCTCTAGCCCTAAGTCCACCGCGATATGGTCCCGGAGAAACGTCTTTCCATAAAACTTCTCCCTGCCCTGGCCGATCACGACCCATCGCAGGCATCTTTCTTTCTCGGTCTCGCCGTCCGGCAGAGGATGAAGCCCCTCGCCCATCAAGGACCCCTTGGCGTCGATTTCCGCCGGCGTGAGCTGCGCAAAGGCGGTGCATGAGCGTGCCCTCCGCTCCACATGGTCGAAATAACAATCGACGCAGAGGCACACCAGGCGGCTGTAAGACTCCCGATAGCCGAACAGGACCCATTTGGAGGCCTGATCTTTGATCCGGTCATGAAACATTATTGCCTGCAAAAGATCGGCGTCAGGACTTCCACCCGACAGGCATCGACAGCTTGCTCCGCATGCCAAGCATTGTGCTGGTCCTAAATACTTGGGCGGTTGGAATTCCATGCCGAAGGCTAAGGGGCTGATTTACGTCCCATGACGCCTAAAGATAGTTTGCCCAGAGGCCAGCGCAAAGGCGCGGCGACGGGACCGGCCCTCCTCGAATGGAGAACACCCTGCGAGATAGGAATCCAGGGCTACCCTGAACGACACATCCTGTGGCTCTCCCGCTTAGGCAGGCTCATCCGGCGCTTCGCGCATCTGCTTGGCGTAATCGAAGCAGATGAGGTTGAAGAAGCACATCGGGGCCAACCAACAGAACAGAACTTCGAGGAGCAGGTACGCGGCACCGGAGGGCAGGCCGGCAAGGTCATGCTGCTGGATACGATAGCCGACATACCAGAGCATCAGCCCATAGAGTCCGATCGCGAACCACCGCGTCCAGGCCGCCCGAGCCGATAGGCCTCCGATACGGAGAAAGTTCAGGACTGCGAAGATGAGGAGCGCCAGCAGGAGCCACCACTCCGCGCAGAAAAGAGCCCAGAACAAGGCGATCAGGCAGAGCAGGACTTCGACCATCGCGAACGAGTAGATGAAACTGAGCACGCCCTTATACTTCGGGGTGCGCCCGGCTTCCTCGGCCTGCTTCTCTTCGGCGACCGGCTGCTTGGAGGCCGTCACCTCGGGGGGCCTAGCGGCTGATTTCTGAGGCGAGCCTCCGGGGACGTCCTGCGTCAGATCGTCCGGATGGAAAGCGCCCGTATGATTGAACAAATTGGGCATATCCGTCGTGAGCATGACCAAGGCTTCGAGGAACTGGTTCTTCGTCATCACCGGCGGCAACGGATTGAAGCCGGTGGCCCCTTCCCAGGCGGCCAGAAGATTGGCCATTTCGATACGCTGCTGCTTCGGGTCCAGAACGACGCCGGCCAGTTCGGCGGCTTCAGTCGGCGTCAGCGGAACCGGTTCCGGTTGAGGGGTGTGGATCCTCCTCATTGCCTCAGCCATGTCCGCCCTGGCCCAAGGGTCGCTTCGCTTCTTCTTATCGCGCAGGTCATCGAGCTCCTGGCGCGCCTTCGGAGCGGCCTGATAGACGACAGCCATACGTTCGAGAGACTTTTGCCTCGAGATGCGGGCGGACGAGACACAGAGGCTGAAGGAAGCCTGCAGGCGGCTCTTTCCCAGCACGATGCGAGTCAAGATGTCATGGACTATGTCCAAAGAGGGAGTCGTCCGGCCATGGGCCACGAGGATCTTCTTTCTTGCCGACTCCTTCTCGTCGAAATCACCCGTCGCGAAGAAGGTTTTATCGGGGTCCAGCATCGCCACGGGACCCATGGTACAGGAGAAGGGATTAAGCTGGAAGCGCAGTAGCTTCCAGTCGTCATCCCGATCGCGCTGGACGCCGAAGACGCACACCGTAGGCCCGAACGGGTTGAAGATGCCGGTGACGAGCAGGGGCAGGAATTTCTGCGGCGAGAGCGCCAACCTGACAGCGTCGGCGGTGAGCTCCCGCACGTCGTAAGGGTTCTCGTAAAAATAGATCTCCGGAGGAAGGTCGTTCTCGTTCGTGATGACATCGAACTCGTCATGCAGGTCCTGCGCGAGCACCTGGGTGCACTCAAGGGCGAACGCGCCTCCCTCAAACCGGCCATCGTCAAGGCGACCGAAGACTTCAAGGATTGGAACTTCTACCTCTGCTTCAACAACCCTCGCCTGATCGAGGCAGCGACGGCGCAGGCCCGCGGCAACAGCTCCTCGGACCGCATCGCGGCGCGGATCATCCAGATCATGCCGCATGACCAGGCGCTCATCATCACCGGCGCGCGTGGCGACAGCGAGGCCGCGGCGGTCATCCTCTCCAACGAAGCCACCCAGGAGAATATCCAGTATTCCGTCTCGGCCTCCAAGTCACTAACCCCGAAGTTCCTCAAGATCTATACCGAGAGCATCAGCGAGCTCATCGAAGAAGCGGGAAGGTAAGAGGGGTGCGCTCGCGCGCGAGGGGGTACGTGGACACGGTGACACGGGGCGTTGCACCGCTAGTTGACCGGTTGATCAGTTAGCCGGTTGGCCGGAGATAAAACAGGGGCCGGGGGTTGGGGGAGATATCCCTCGGCTCCCGGCCTTTTTTGTGCCTGTGGCGGGGGGGCATGAGGACGCTAGGTCGGCACGCAGTGCCGACCCTACCTAAAGACAGAGGACAGCACGTGGTGCTGTCCCTACCTTGACACAGGGAATGGGGGATGCAGAGTCGGGGGCGTGTCCTTAAGAATGCGAATACACTATCCATGTAGGTTCAGCTCACGCTGATCCACGGGTGTTTTCGCGCTTAAAGAAATCGGCCTTCGGCCCGCTCCCCTTCCCTCCCGGGATAAATCCGCGCCTTTCCTTCGCCGGCGTGCCGGCGTCGGGATGACTGCTCCGCACGCATCATTCATCACACTCGTGAACAACAACATTTCCAACGAACAGATCCTCGCCCTCCTCCAGCAGCTCGTCGCCCAGAACGCCGCACTGCTGCAGCAGGTCGCGGAGCTGCAGGCCAAGACGGACCTCCTGGAACACAAGATTGATTCGATAGCCGAAGAAGCGGGATTGATCTGAGCGGCTGCGGCGAAGCCGCGGGCGAGGGGACACGCTGGCACGGGGACATGGGGACAAGGGGAGCAAATGAGAGGGGCAACGTTAGTTGACCGGTTGATCGGTTGGCCGGTTGGCCAGAGGAGGCAAATAACAAGCCGTCGGGAGCCGGGTTCAGGTGTTAGGGTTCGGGTACAGGTTCAGGATCTGAACTTTGCCCGGCACCCGCACCTGCACCTGAACACCCGTGCCAGAGACCTGGGGGCCGAGACCTGGGACCCGAAATACTTTCCGGTTTCCGGTCTCCCTTTGTGTGGAGGGTCTTAAGGTAGGGGCGCGCGGCCCGCGCGCCCGCGGATGACCGGGCCGGTCATCCCTACCTCGAGGCAACTAGGGCAGCACGCGGTGCTGCCCCTACCTAGAGACAGAGGGCGCTCCCCGATACTCGATACTCCAGACTCGATACTCTGAGTTGAAGAAATTGAGCTTAGCTCAGCTTCTTCAACTCGCCGGTGCTGTCGCCGAGCTGGACGTCGCGGATGTCCATGCGATTGAGCATGCTGACCCAGAGATTGTTCAGCGGGGTCTCCTTGGGATAGACGACGTGACGGCCCTGACGGATCGTGCCGCAGCCCTTGCCGGCGAGGATGATCGGGAGGTCGTCATGGTTATGACGGTCGCCATCGCCGTTGCCGGACCCGTAGACGATCATGGAATGATCGAGCAGATTGCCGTCGCCTTCCTTCACGGACTTGAGGCGCTCGAGGAGATACGCGAAGTGCGTGGCGTGGAAGACGTTGATGTCTTGGATCTTCGACAGCTTCACGGGATCGTGGCCGTGGTGCGAGATGCTGTGGTGGCCGTCACGCACGCCGATGAACGGGTACGAGCGGTTGGAACCTTCGTTGGCCAGGACGAACGTCGCCACGCGGGTGGTGTCGGTCTGGAACGCGAGGACCATGAGGTCGGCAAGCAGACGCAGGTGCTCGGCGTAGCTTTCCGGAATACCCTTGGGGATGGACGCGTTGGCCGGGACCTTAGGCTGGCCGGAGGCGCCGGACTTCTGGATGCGCAGCTCCATCTCGCGCACGGCGGTGAAATATTCGTCGAGCTTGCGCTGGTCGTCGGCACCGAGGCGGACGTTGAGCTCACGGAAGTCGTCGCGCACGGCGTCGAGGACCGACTTGCGCTGGGCGTCGCGACGCTGGCGCTCGAGGTCGGTGCCCGCGCCGAAGAGACGTTCGAAGATGAGCTTCGGGTTCACTTCCTTCGGCATCGGCTGGGTGGCCGAGCGCCAGGCGATGTTGGACTGGTAGATGCAGGAGTAACCCGAGTCGCAACCGCCGGCCAGCTTGCTGGCTTCGGTGCCGATCTCGAGGGAGGCGAGGCGCGTGCGGTC
>CAXNHL010000016.1:0-14172 GCA_964202105.1 Opitutales bacterium
CCCGCTTGGACGACCGTGACAGGGACGAGGTTGTTGTCCGCGTCATAGACCTGGGTCATTCCGATTTTCTTACCGAGTAGCTGGTGTTTCATTTTTCTAAGAGGCAGGTGGCGTTTCCGCCGTTTGGTCATTGCTGACCTGCATTAGGCTTAGGATTCCTTGCGGAATCTTGGTCCTGATAGAGGGGCTTGGACGTCCTGCGTTGGGTTGGAGGTTAAGGTGGAGGGTTGAAGAGTTAGACTACGATGTTGATGTCAACCCCAGAAGGCAGGTTGAGCTTCTTCAGTTCGTCCACGGTCTGGGCGTTGGGCTCCATGATCTCGATCAGACGCTTGTGCGTACGGATCTCGAACTGGTCCATGGACTTCTTGTCCACGTGGGGCGAACGGTTGACGGTAAGGCGGGAGATGTCGGTCGGCAGCGGCACGGGGCCGGAGACGCGGGCGCCGGTGCGCTTGGCGGTGTCGACGATCTCATTGGCGGACTGGTCGACCATGCGGTAGTCGAAGCCCTTGAGCTTGATGCGGATTTTGGTGCGGGCCATCGGGAAGGGTGTGGGAGGGTGAGATTAGGTGCGAGCCGGGGCGCGAGAGGAGGTCTCGACGACCTGCTTGAGGATCTGCGCGGGGACCTGCTCGTAATTGGCGGGCTCCATGGAGTAGGAGGCGCGGCCCTTGGACAGGGAGCGGACGTCCGTGGAGTAACCGAACATTTCGGCAAGCGGGACGCGGGCTTCGATGTTGCAGAGGCCGTTCTTGGTTTCCATGCCCTGGATCTGGCCGCGGCGGCGGTTGAGGTCGCCCATGATGTCGCCCTGGTATTCTTCCGGGGTGACGACTTCGACCTTCATGATGGGCTCGAGGAGGATCGGCTTGGCGTCCTTCATGGCTTCCTTGAAGGCGAAGATGCCGGCCATCTTGAAGGCCATTTCGTTCGAGTCCACTTCGTGGAAGGAACCGAACACGATGCGGGCCTTGAAGTTGATCACCGGGTAACCGGCGACGGTGCCGTTGTTGGCGGCTTCGAGGATGCCTTCGGTGGCGGGCTTGATGAATTCCTTGGGGATGACGCCGCCGACGATCTCGTTGACGACTTCCTCGCCCTTCTCACCGACCACGCGGGTGGCGGGCGGGTTGGGTTCGAGCTTGATCTCGACGTGGCCGTACTGGCCGCGGCCACCCGACTGGCGGATGAACTTACCTACGCCTTCGGAGGCGAGATTGATGGTTTCGCGGTACGAAATCTGGGGCTTGCCGGACTTGGCCTCGACCTTGAACTCGCGCTTGAGGCGGTCGACGATGATCTCGAGGTGAAGCTCACCCATGCCGGAGATGAGGGTCTGGCCCGTCTCGGGGTTGGAGGTGACGCGGAAGGTCGGATCTTCCTGAGCGAGGCGCTGCAGGCCGATGGAGAGACGCTCCTGGTCACCCTTGGAGTTGGGCTCGATGGACATCGAGATGACGGGCTCGGCGAAGGTGGTCTTCTCGAGGATCAGGTCGTCTTCGGCGGTGAGGGTGTCGCCGGTGGCGATGTCCTTCGGGCCGATGATCGCGCAGATGTCACCCGAGTAGGCGACGTCGATTTCTTCGCGGTCCATCGCACGGAGGAGGACGATGCGCGAGATACGCTCGTTCTTACGGGTGCGAGGATTGTAGAGGGCTTCGCCCTTCTTGAGCTGGCCGCGGTACACGCGGTAGAAGACGAGCTGGCCGACGTGCGGGTCGGACCAGAGCTTGAAGCAGAGGCCGGTGACCTTCGCCTTGTCGTCCGGACCGATGGTGATCTCCTTGTCGCCGTCGTCGATGAAGGCCTTCTGGGGGCGCATGTCGATCGGGGAGGGCAGGAAGTCGACGACACAGTCGAGGAGCATCTGCACGCCCTTGTTCTTGAAAGCGGAACCGGGGATGACGCCGATGAAGTTGAGGGAGAGGGTGGCCTTACGGATGCCGGTGCGCATCTCCTCGATGGTCACTTCCTGGCCGTCGAGGTATTTGGCGGCGAGGACGTCGTCGAAGTCGGCGAGACCTTCGATGAGCTTGGTGCGCCACTGCTTGGCTTCTTCCTTCTGGTTCTCAGGAATCCCGATCGTGTCGAACTTCATTCCCTTCGGGTCGGTCTCGTCGTAGAGGTAGGCGACGTTCTTGATCAGGTCGATCATGCCCCTGAATTCTTCGCCCTGACCGATCGGGATGAAGAGCGGGTGGGCGTTGCCCTTGAGCTTCTCGCGGATGTCGTCGACGGCGCCGAAGTAATCGGCACCGGTGCGGTCCATCTTGTTGACGAAGGCGACGCGCGGGACGCCGTACTTGTTCATCTGGCGCCAGACGGTCTCGGACTGGGGCTGCACGCCGGCGACGGCGCAGAAGACGGCGACGGCGCCGTCCAGGACGCGGAGCGAGCGCTCCACCTCGGCCGTGAAGTCCACGTGACCGGGGGTGTCGATGATGTTGATGCGATGGTCGATGTTCGCGAAATGGCCTTCCTTGGTCTTCCAGCCGGCGGAGATGGCGGCCGCGGTGATCGTGATGCCACGCTCGCGCTCCTGCTCCATCCAGTCGGTGGTGGCGGTGCCGTCATGGACTTCGCCCATCTTGTGCACCACGCCGGTGTAGAAGAGGATGCGCTCCGTGGTGGTCGTCTTGCCGGCGTCGATGTGCGCGGCGATGCCGATGTTGCGCGTGTGCTCGAGCGGAAACGCGCGGTTGGCGGAATTGAATTCGGAAAGTTTGGCCATGGTCGGAACCGGTTACGGGCTGCGGAAATTACCTGCGGATTACCACTTGAGGTGGGCGAAGGCACGGTTGGCCTGGGCCATCTTGTGCGTCTCTTCGCGCTTCTTCACCACGTTGCCGGTGTTGTTGTAAGCGTCGACGAGTTCGGCGGCGAGGGCTTCGGACATCGTGGTGCCCTTGCGGCCGGCGGCGGCGGCGGCGACCCAGCGCAGCGCGATGCTGTTCTGGCGCTCAGGAGAGACTTCGACCGGGACCTGGTAAGTGGCGCCACCGACGCGACGGCTCTTCACTTCGAGCTTCGGGCGGCAGTTCTCGAGGGCGCCGAGCATCAGCTCGACGGGGTTACCCTTCATCAGCTTCTCGCTGACCTTCTCGATCGCGCCGTAGACGATGCCCTGGGCGATGGACTTCTTGCCGGACTTCATCACGACATTGATGAGCTGGCTGATGAGGGGGGAGCCGTAACGGGCGTCCGGGAGATGGGCGCGCTTGGCTGCTTTGCGACGACGAGACATGGTCTGAGAGGTGTTAGGGTCGGAAACGGATTAGGCCTTCTTTTCCTTCGGGCGCTTGACGCCGTACTTGGAACGGGAGCGACGACGCTTCTCGACGCCGGAGCAGTCGAGGGGGCCGCGGACGATGTGGTAGCGCACGCCGGGGAGATCCTTCACACGGCCGCCGCGGACGAGGACGACGGAGTGCTCCTGGAGCTTATGGCCTTCGTCGGGGATGTAGGAGATGACCTCCTGGCCGTTAGTCAGGCGGACCTTGGCGACCTTACGCTGGGCCGAGTTCGGCTTCTTCGGCGTGCGGATCATGACCTGCACGCAGACGCCGCGGCGGAAGGGCGAGTTGTTCAAGGCAGGCGATTTCGACTTCGCCTTGGGTTGGACACGCGGTTTACGGACGAGCTGGTTGATGGTAGGCATGGACCTCGGTAAATAGGGAAAAGAGGGTTTGGGCATAGGGGTCGAGGCCCCTCATGCAAGAGGAAAGTGCGGGGATTTTAAGGTTTCTTTACTCCCCTCCCGGCGGCACCCCCCTCCGGATTTTTTTGGCGGGACAATTTCGAGCCCCCTGCCATTACTCAAACCCCGCCCATGCCCCCCGACCGCCTGACCGCCACCCTGCTCCTCGGAGCCTTCTGCCTGACCGGTCTGGCCCAGACGGCCGCCCCACCCTCCCCCCCTCCCCTGAGCGCCGTCAGCAAGGAAGAAGCCGAAGACGCCGAAATCATCGTCCTCGCCGGCCTTCCTCAGCTTAAAGAAAAGGAGGCTATCCTCAGTTACGCCCGCCAGACCTATGTGAAAGCCGACCTGATCAAGGACAAGGCCCTGCTCCAGATCATCCGCCTTTCCCTGTCCAAATTAGAGGATCAGCCCGAAAAATCGGCCCAAATCCTCCAAGAACACCTGAATCAGCTGTCCGAATACTTCACCAAGGAAGGCATGGCCGCCCAAGCCGCAGGCAAGATGGACGACGCCCTCCGCCTGGCGCAGGTAGCCGTCCGCTGCAACCCGGGGAGTGCTAAGTCTAAGTTGTTCTTCGCCAACTTCTTACACTCAGTCGCTGGTCGGACGGACGATGCGATCCAGACCCTCCAGCATGGCCTGAACTTCCTCCCGGTCGAGGACCCGCTGACCAAGGACTATCTGGAGCGCTACTTCCAGCTACTCCAAGCCCGGGAGCGCGACCAAGAGGTCATCGAAGTCAGCCTGAAACTGCTGAATGATACTAAAAATATCTCCAGCAACATGCGGGAGGTCCTCTCCCTCTCCGCCGCCACTTCGCTGTACTGGACGGGCAAATACCCGGACGCGGTCAACCTCCTCAATTCCAGCGGCCTGGACCGGCTCCCCAGCGGCCTGCTCCTCAAAGCCCGGGCGCTCTTCGAGGGCGGCAAGACCCGCGAGGCCATCAGCCTGCTCGAATCCAAATCGTCCGCCTTCACCGGCGCGGCCCGGGATGCGGTGCTCTCGCAACTGACCCGCTACCACATCCTTCTCGGGCAGAGCCGCATCGCCCTGTCCGTCAATCAGGAGCGCATCGAGATCGATGAAGCCGCCTTCTTCCCCCAGATCCAGAAGCTGCATCTGCTGGATCGCGTCGGCCTGAAGGAGGAATTCGACAAGCAGCTGAAGCTGATCTTCACCCGCTACGCGACGAACTCCGCAGCGATGCTCGCGCTCGCGAATTTCGCGGCCGAAAAAGGCTACTCGGAACTCACCGGCGCGATCGCCATCGCCGCCGACCAGCAAGGCTTCGAACGCGTGACCTTCGCGGTGCTCCACCTCGAAGCCCTGGTCCGAGGTCCGGATCCGAGCCAGGCGATCACGCAGTATCAGCAGATCGTCTCCGCCGACCGCACCTACTTCAAGGCGAAGGAGCCGCTCGTCCTCGCGCTGCTCGGCATCGCGCACCACGCGCGGGCGAAGCCCGACGCCAAGTCCGCCAAGATCGACCGCGACACCGGCAACCGCTACCTCGAAGAGTTCCTCAAGGCCAAGGACCTCGGCCCCGAAGCCTACCGCTCCGTCGGCCGCCACCTGCGCGCGATCCGCGCCGGCGAGCCCGCGGTCCGCATCCTCGAAGCGGGCGCCGCCAAGCACCCGCGCCATTCGCAACTGCGCGCGGATTACATCTCGGCCCGCATCCTCGCTGGCCAGACCGAGGCCTACGGCACGCGTCGTTCCGTCGCCGACGAACTGGAGACCTTGCTGACGCTGCGCCGGCCTTCGCCGCTCATCTGGCAGGATGCCGGTTCGTGGCTCCGCACGGAATCGAAGCTGCCGCCCGAACGTCTGCGCAAGCTGCAGGCCGCGTGCGACTCCCTCATGCGCAGCAACCTCGACCCCGAAGCCCTCGCCGGATTCTAAGTCGCCGATGGACCTCGCGCGCCGCCGCTCCGAGCTCATCGCCGAGCTCGAACCTTTCTCCGACCACCACGAACGCTTCCAGTACGTGATCGACCGGGCGAAATCCGCGCCGGCGCTCCCGGCCGACCTCAAGCTCGAGGCCTTCCTCATCGAAGGCTGCACGTCCAACCTCTGGCTGGTCCCGTCGCTCGACGACGGCGTCTGCCATTTCCGTTGCGACGCCGATTCGCTCATCACGAAGGGCGTCGCGAGCCTGGTCTGCGAGTTCTACGACGGCGCCTCGCCGGCGGAGGTCGCGGCGACCGACGCCGATTTCCTTTCGGCCGTGGGCATCACCCAGCACCTCTCCCCGAACCGCCGCAACGGCCTCACGAACCTGGTCGGCAAGATCCGCGCTTTCGGCCGGCTCACCGCGGGTTCCTGATAAGCCCCATCGGCGGGGCTTAAGAAGCGGGATATGCGTGCTTGGGATTTGCGCCGGGGACGAAGGCGGATGAGATGACGGCATGAGAGAGCCGGAAGCCTCCGCACCCGACCGACGTCTGTTCGGGCTGTGCCTGCTCACGCTGGCGTGGTCGGTGCTCGTGCTCCAGGCCGGCGGCTTCACGACCAGCATCCAGGCGGGCATGGCCTTCCTGGACTGGCCGCTCTCCAACGGCTCCATCAATCCCCCGGGCTGGCTCACGGAGATCGACAAGTTCGCCGAACACTCGCACCGCCTCGCGGCCACGGGCCTAGGCCTGCTCTGCGTGGTCATCGCCGTCGCGCACCGCCTGCTCGAGACGCGGCCCGTCGTCCGCCGCGCGGCCTACGCGCTCGTCGGCCTGGTCGTGCTGCAAGGCCTGCTCGGCGGCCTGCGCGTGCTCCTCGACCAGCTCAACCTCGGCGGCGATGGCAACTTCAAGGCCGCGGCCTTCGCCGTTGGCCACGCCGTCAACGCCCAGCTCACGCTCGCGCTCCTCGCCTTCATCGCCCTTGCGCACAGCGCCGCCTGGCATCGCGCCGGCCGCGGCGAAGACCCGGCGCCCTTCCGCGCCGGCCGCTGGGCGGCGGGCCTGACGCTCGCGGTCATCGTCGGCGGCGCGGTGATGCGCCAAGGTCGCTTCACCGCCTGGGTCACTTCCCCCGAACAGGGCCTCTTCCTTCCTTCGATCGGCGACGGCCTGGTCTGGTGGGTCAATCTCGCCCACCGCGGCGGCGCCTTGCTGGCGGCCTCGGCCGTGCTCTTCTTCGCCTACCGGCTGGCCCGTCACGGCTTCCCGTTCCTGCGCTGGGCCACCCTCGTCGCCTTGGTGGGCCTGCAGGTACTCCTCGGCATCCTGAGCCTCCGACTCTACGACAACCCGCACGTCCGCACCGTCCACCTCGTCGTGGGCGCCGCGCTGTTCTCCTCGCTCTGCGCCGCGGTCGCCCTCGCGCATCGCCGCGCCCGGACCGTCGCCGCTTGAGCCGGCGCGACGGATTTGCCTTTAACCCTGCGCGTAAACCCGCCACGACAAGACCGATGAGCGAACGCGCCGGATCCGTGCCTGCCGCCTACTGGGAGCTGACCAAGCCCCGGCTGTCGTTCCTCTCCGTCCTGACCTCGCTCGCCGGTTATTTCTGCAGCGCGCCCACGCAGCCGACCGACGCCAAGGTGCTCGTCTCCTTCGCCCTCGGCACGGCCCTCGCGGCCGGCGGCTGCGGTGCGGTCAATATGTGGTGGGAGAGCGACGCGGACGCGAAGATGGAGCGCACGCGCAACCGTCCGATTCCCGCGGGGATCATCCGCCCCGGCGCCGCCCTGCTCTTCGGGATGCTCCTGCTCACCGCGGGAGTCACCTTGGTCTGGCTCGGCGCCAACCCACTGGCTGGTTCGCTCACGGCCGCGACCGCCTTCTCCTACCTGTTCCTCTACACGCCGCTCAAGACGCTGACCTCCTGGTGCACGCTCGTCGGTTCACTGCCGGGCGCGATCCCGCCGATCATCGGCACCGCGGCCAAACTCGGCCATATCGACCACATGGGCTGGCTGCTCTTCACGCTGCTGTTCTGCTGGCAGATTCCCCACTTCATGGCCCTCGCGGTGATGTGTCGGGAAGACTACGTCCGCGGCGGCTTCAAGGTCGCCACGGTCGACGATCCTTCCGGCCGTTCGGCCTCGATCTGGGCGCTGGCCTTCATCCTCCCGATGATCGTCGTGGCCGGCTCGATCGCCACGCACTTCTTCCCCGACTGGACCAGCCCCTACGTCTGGGTCTCCTTCCTGGCCGGCGCCTGGTTCTTCAAACTCACCCTGGAGTTCGCCCTGCCCCAACGTCGGGCCGCGGTCGCGAAACCGCTCTTCATCGCCTCGATCCTCTACCTGCCGGTCGTCCTGTTGACTCTGACGCTCAACCGGCTTTTCTGAGCCCATGGACGCCCGCGCCGCCAAGCAGACACTGCGCGCGGAACTGAAGGCCCGCCGCACCGCGCTGACATCACGGGAACTGCAGG
Organism: Opitutales bacterium; assembly: GCA_964202105.1. Classification (GTDB taxonomy): domain Bacteria; phylum Verrucomicrobiota; class Verrucomicrobiia; order Opitutales; family UBA953; genus UBA953. The sequence goes on from CAXNHL010000016.1 coordinate 8,084, forward strand.
TCGCAGGCGACGCGACGGCCCGATTGATCACGCAGCTCCCCGAATGGAAGCAGGCGAAGACGGTCTGTCTCTACGCGTCCTTCGGCGGCGAGCTGCCGACCGACGCCCTCCTCGCGCTGGCCCTGCTCGAAGGCAAACGGCTCCTGCTGCCACGCGTGACCAACAAGACGACGCTCACGCTGCATGAGGTCTCCGACCTCGGCGCGCTCCAGCCGTCCCGCCTCGGCATCCGCGAACCGAAGCCCTCCGCGCCGGTGGCGACGCTGGCCGACGCCGGCCTGATCCTCGTCCCGGGCCTGGGCTTCGACGGGGCCGGCCGCCGGCTCGGCTTCGGCGGCGGCTTCTACGACCGGTTGCTGGCCAAGCCGCCCCGCAAGACCTTCCTGCTCGGCCACGCGCATGCCTTCCAGGTGATCCCGCGGCTGCCCGACGAGCCGCATGATATTAAAGTTAAGGCGGTGGCCACCCCGCAGGGCGTGATTCGCTGCCGAGTGCGCTAGCAGGTTTGCCAAGCGGGACGATTCGTGTCCGATGGAGGGTCCGATGTCCGCCCCCCGCCCAGACGCGATCCGCCTTCGCGGCGTCCGCCAGAACAACCTGAAGGGCTTCGACGTCGACATCCCGGTCGGCAAGCTGGTCGTGGTCACGGGCCTCAGCGGCGCGGGCAAATCCTCTTTGGTCTTCGACACGCTGCACGCCGAAGGGCAACGCCGCTATGTCGAGACGTTCAGCCCTTACGTCCGCCAGTTCCTGGAACTCCTCCCTTCGCCGGCCCTCGATTCCGCGGAGAACGTCCGTCCGTCCGTCGCGATCAAGCAAGGCAACGCGGTCCGCACGTCGCGCTCGACGGTCGGCACGATGACGGAGCTCTGCGACTGGTTCAAAGTCTGGTTCGCCCATCGCGCCGACCTCGTCGATCCCGCCAGCGGCCAGGTCATCGTCCCGCGCGGCCCCGACGCCGCGTGGACGGATTCGCTCGCGCGTTTCCCGGGACAGTCGCTCTCGCTCGCGTTCGCGGTCGCCAAGCCGGAATCGCTGGGCTGGCCGACCATCGCCGAAGAATTCGCCAAGGCGGGCTTCAACCGCGCCTTCGCCGCCGGCCGACGTATCCGGCTGACGGAGGACGAGATCCCTGCCGACGCAGCCGAACTGCTCGTGATCCAGGATCGCGTGACGATCTCCGCCGACCAGGCGTCTCGCTTCCATGAGGCGGCCCTCGCGGCCTTCCGCCTCGGCGGCGCCCGCCTCCGCCTGCTCGACGACCAGGGCAACGAGCTTTCGCGTTACAGCGAGGTGCTCGAATCGCCGGTCGACGGACGGAAGTTCCGCCCGGCCTCGCCCGCGCTCTTCTCCTTCAATTCTCCCGTCGGCGCGTGTCCGGAGTGCCGCGGCTTCGGCCGCGTCATCGGGCTGGACTGGCAGAAGATCATCCCGAACCCGGCGCTGACGCTCGCGGAAGGCGCGATCGCCCCGTTCCAAGGGACGGTCTACGGCGAATCGCAGAAGGACCTGACGCGCGCCTGCCGCAAGGCGGGCATCCCGATGGACGTGCCGTGGAAGAAACTCTCCGCAGCGCATCGTAAATTCGTCGAGCACGGCGAACCGGGCTACGTCCAGGGTTCCTATGATTCGATGTGGTATGGCGTGCGCGGTTTCTTCCGCTGGCTGGAAGGCACGACCTACAAGATGCACGTGCGGGTCTTCCTCTCCCGCTGGCGTGCCTACGAATCCTGCCCGAAATGCCATGGAAAGCGCTTCCGCGAGGAATCCCTCTTCTGGCGCTGGCAGGGTAAGTCGCTCCCGGAACTCTATGCTTCGCCGGTGTCGGACCTGCGCGCGATGCTGGCGCCGCTCGCGCCGAAGGACTCCCGCCATCCGGCCGACCACGCGCTCGAGGCCATCCTCGCGCGCCTCGGCTACCTCGAAGCGGTCGGCCTCGGCTACCTCGCGCTCGATCGCTTGTCCCGCACGCTCTCCGGCGGCGAAGTCCAGCGCGTCAACCTGACCTCCTGCCTCGGCGCCTGCTTGGCGGATACGGTCTTCGTCCTCGACGAACCGAGCGTCGGCATGCACGCCCGCGACCTGTCGCGGATGGTGGGCATCCTCCGCAGCCTCGTCGAACAGGGCAACACGGTGGTGGTGGTCGAACACGACGAGTCCGTGATGCGCGCCGCCGACTGGCTCATCGAGATCGGACCGCGGCCCGGCGCCGAAGGCGGCCATCTCCTCTACCAAGGCGTCCCGAAAGGCATCCTGAAGGTCAAGGATTCGGCCACGGGCAACTGGCTCTCCGGCCGCCGCACGCCCGAGACGCGTACGCCGCGTCCGATCGGCGACACGACTCCTCGGCTCCGCGTGAGCGGCGCGACGGTCAACAATCTCCGCGACTTCAGCTGCTCGATCCCGCTCGGCCGCATGGTCGGACTCTGCGGAGTCTCGGGCTCAGGCAAGTCCACGCTGCTCCACCAGGTCATCGGCCGACGCGACCCGGAATCGGGCGACGAAGCGACGGAACTGAAATGGGTGAAGTTCGACAAGGAGCCGGCGGAGGTCGCGCTCGTCGACCAGTCCCCGGCGACCCGCACGCCGCGCTCCAACCCGGCGCTCTACGTCGGAGCCTGGGACGCGATCCGCACGCTGCTCGGCAACTCTCCGGAAGCGAAGGCCGCCGGGCTCACGCCCTCGCACTTCTCCTTCAACGCCGGCGAAGGCCGCTGCGAACGTTGCGGCGGCGCAGGCTGGGAGACCGTCGAGATGCAGTTCGTCTCGGACGTCGCGCTACCCTGCCCGTCCTGCAACGGCAAACGCTTCCGCGACGAGGTGCTCAGCTTCCATTATGACGGCAAGTCCGTCGGAGACCTGCTCGCGATGTCCGTCACCGAGGCGCGCAAGTTCCTCGGCGAACGCACGCCCGCCTCCGCCCAGCTCGCCTGCCTCGAAGAAGTCGGCCTCGGCTACCTCTCGATGGGCCAGCCGCTCACGACGCTCTCCGGCGGCGAAGCGCAGCGCCTCAAGCTGGTCCGCTACCTTTCCAAGATCGACGCCCGCAAGAGCGGCGCGCTGCTGCTTCTCGACGAACCCACGACCGGCCTGCACCGCGAGGACGTGTCCCGCTTGGTCGGCTTGCTGCATCGCCTGACCGAAGCCGGCCACTCGCTCATCGTGGTGGAACACCACCTCGACGTGCTGAAGTCCTGCGACTGGCTGCTTGAGATGGGCCCGGAAGCCGGCCCGGCCGGCGGACGCCTCGTCGCCGAAGGCACGCCCGCGGAAGTCGCCCAGGCCGGCACGGTGACGGGTCGCTTCCTCGCCCAAGGGGACGACGCCTTCGCCTCCGCCTCGACGACGCCGAGCAAACCCCGCCCGACCTCGATCAGCCTCCGTGGTGCCCGCGAACACAACCTGAAGGACGTCTCGCTCGAGATCCCCCACGGCTCGCTGACGGTCATGACCGGCGTCTCCGGCTCCGGCAAATCCTCCCTGGCCTTCGACATCCTCTTCGCCGAAGGCCAGCGCCGCTTCCTCGAGTGCGTCTCGGCCTACGCGCGCCAGTTCGTCGAACAGCTTCCCAAGCCCGACATCGACTCGCTCACGGGCCTTCCGCCCACGGTCGCCATCGAACAGCGCGTGACGCGCGGCTCCGCGAAGTCCACCGTCGCGACGGTCACCGAAGTCGCCCAATACCTCCGCGTGCTCTTCGCGCGCGCCGGCGTCCTGCACAGCCCGACGACGGGAGAACCGCTGGAAGAGATGACCGAAGACGCGGTCGTCCGCCTGGTCGCCAAGCAGGCGAAGTCATTGAAGAAGGGCTCGCTGCTCATCGCCGCCCCGCTCGTCCGCGCTCGCAAGGGCCACCACCGTCCGCTCGCCGAGTGGGCCGAGACGAAAGGCCTGCGCCATCTCCGCTGCGACGGCAAGCTGCTCAAGGTCGACGGCTTCGAAGGCCTCGACCGCTATTCCGAACACGACGTCGACGCGGTCTTCGGCGAACTCCGCGCCGACGGACTCATCCTCCTGCCGGACGAGACCGAAGAGTCCGGCGAGAAGGCGCTCCGCACGCTCGTGCGCCAGGTGCTTTCGGCCGGCAAGAACGCCTGCGTGCTCCTCGCCGCTGATGGCCGGCAGGTCGCCTATCTGTCGACTTCGCGCAGCGACCCCGCCACCGGCGAATCTTTTCCCGAAGTCGATCCGAAGCATCTCTCCTGGAACTCGCCGCGCGGCTGGTGTCCGGACTGCCGCGGCCACGGCCTCGAGGTCACGACGTTCTCCTCCGACGAAGAAGAGTCGATCAACGAGAATGCGATCGCCGACCGCGTCGGCGAAGCGGTCTGCCCGACCTGCCATGGCGAACGCCTCGGCCCGATCGGCCGCTCGGTCAAGCTCGCCGGTCCGAAGGGACGCTCGTTGTCCCTGCCGGGCCTGCTGCGCCTGCAGCCCGACGAATCCCTCGCGTTCCTTTCCGGCCTCAAGCTCGAGGCCCGCGAGAAAGCCATCGTCGGCGCCTTGCTGCCCGAGATCGCCGCCCGCCTGCGCTTCCTCGACTCGGTCGGCCTCGGTTACCTCGCGCTCGACCGCGGCGCCGACACGCTCTCCGGCGGCGAAGCCCAGCGCATCCGTCTCGCGGCGCAGCTCGGCTCGACGCTTTCCGGCGCGCTCTACGTGCTGGACGAGCCGAGCATCGGCCTGCATCCGCGCGACAACGACCGCCTCATCGGTTCGCTCAAGGGCCTGCGTGACCGCGGCAACACGGTCTTGGTCGTCGAACACGACGAAGACACCATGCGTGCGGCCGACCTGGTCGTCGACATGGGCCCGGGCGCCGGCGTCCACGGCGGCGAGATCGTCGCCCAGGGCACCGCGGCCGCGCTCGAGAAGCGCGCCGACTCCGTCACGGGCCGCTTCCTGAAGGAAGCCATCCCGCACCCGCTCCGCGGTTCGCGGCGACCGATCGCCGGCAAAGGGGCGCCCGCCGAGTGGGTCCGCCTCAAGAACGCTTCGCTACGCAACCTCAAGGGATTCGACGTGCAGATCCCCGTCGGCCGCCTGACGGTCGTGTGCGGCGTCTCCGGCGCCGGCAAGTCCACGCTGGTCACCGACCTCCTCGCCCCGGCGATCCGCGCGGCGATCTCGAAGAAGAAGGATGGCGTCACAGGCAAGGAGGCGCTCACCGCCGTCTCCCACGAAGGTAAGCCGGCCTTCACGACGCTGTCCGGACTCAAGGGCTTCCGCCAGCTGGTGGTCGTCGACCAGGAGCCGATCGGCAAGACGCCGCGCTCGACGCCGGCGACTTATATCGGCGCCTGGGACCTGATCCGCGAACGGCTCGCTTCGCTCCCGGAAGCCGCCATCCGCGGTCATGGCGCTGGCTTCTTCTCGTTCAACACTTCCGGCGGACGTTGTGAAGCGTGCTCCGGCGCGGGCCGCATCAAGCTCGAGATGAGCTTCCTGCCCGACACCTACGTGCCGTGCGAAGAATGCGCCGGCACCCGTTACGGCTCGGCCGCGAAAGCGATCCGCTGGAACGGCAAGTCCGCCGCGGATCTGCTGGCGATGACGTTCGAGGAAGCCGCAGCGTTCCTGTCGTTCGATGCCAAACTGGGCGACCTTTGCGGACTGATGGTGAAGACCGGCCTGGGCTACCTCACGCTCGGCCAGAGCAGCCCGACGCTCTCCGGCGGCGAAGCCCAGCGTCTGAAGCTCGTCAGCGAACTCGCCCAAGGCCTGCCAACCTTCCGCGAGCGTTCGCGTGGCGAGATCCGCCCCAACCTCTACATCCTCGAAGAGCCGACCATCGGGCTGCACCAATCGGACTGCCGTCGCCTGATCGAACTCCTCCACGCGCTCGTCGACCAAGGACATACGGTCGTGGTGATCGAGCATCACCCTGACGTGATCGCCGAAGCGGACTGGGTCCTCGAGATCGGTCCGGAAGGCGGCAACGCCGGCGGGGAACTCGTGCACGCCGGCGACCCGGAATCCCTCGCCAAGCTGAAGCGTTCGCCGACGGCGCCCTCCTTGCGCCTGACGCTCGAACGGGGCAAAGTCCCCCGAATTGGCTGAAGCGGCGATAATCCGTCGCGGAAGGTGAT
>CAXNHL010000017.1:0-14136 GCA_964202105.1 Opitutales bacterium
GCGATCTCCTCGAGATTCTTGTCGCGCTGCGGGATATCCTTCTGGGCGGTGGCCACGGCCTTCTCGGCGTTGGCCTTCTCGCTCTTGGTAAGTTCGAGGGTCTTGGCGGCGGCTTCGACGATGAGGCGCTTGGCTTCGACCGGCTTACCGGCTTCGGCCAGCTGGGCGCGGACGGCGACGAGCGCCTTCTCCAGCGCCGGCAGGCCTTCCTTGGCCTTCTGCACCGAAGCCTGGAGAGCGGGCAGCTTGGCGGCGTAATCTTTTTCCGCGGCGACACCGGGAGCGGCGAGCTTCTCGCGTTCGGCGAGGTGCTTGGAGCGTTCCTTCGTCACCGCGACCAGGTCAGCCTGCACAGGCTCCAGGGCCTTCTCGGCGGCGGCCATCCCGACGGCGGCTTTCTCCACGACTTGATTAGCCGCAGCGACGTTCGCTTCGGCGTGGGCGGCGGCGGCGACCTTGGTCGCCTCGGTCTTGCGGACTGCGGCCAGGGCGGCGCGGGCTTCGGCCACCGCCTGCTCGGTCTGCTTCTTCCGGGAGAAGTAACTGAAGGAGAAGACCGCGCTAAAAGTGCGGGCTTCGCCGTAGGCCTTTTCAGCGGCGGCGACTTGAGCTGCGGAGGCCTTGCTGGCTTCGGCGGATTTCTCGGCCTCGGCGGAAGCGGTGCGCAAGGCGGCCTTGGCGGCGGCGACGCCGTCTTTGGCCTTGGCATGCAAGACCTGAGCGAAGGACAGAGCCTTCTTCAGTTCTTCGACCTTGGCGGTCAGCTCGGTGATGCGGGCGCGGAGAGGGGTGGTATACTTGTCGCGATAGGCGGCCGTGGCGGCGGTGGCGACGGCCACGATCGCGTCACGGTCCTGGCCAAGGCGGACGATGGCCTCGCCCTGGGTGTCGATGAGCTTCTGCTGCGCCTCGATCTTACCCATGGCTTCGGCTTCGCTGACCCGCAGCGGCGAAAGGGTCTTGTCGAGCGCGGCGAACTCCGCCTTGAGGGCGTCGAGTGCGGACTGAAGCTTCGGCAGCTGCTCCTCGTTCTGGGCGATGGTCTTCTTCGAAGATTCGATGCGCGCGGCGGCGGAGACCTTGGCGGCTTCGTTCTCCGCCTTCGCGGCGACGAGGTCGGCGATGTCCTGCTCGAGCTTGGTCAGCTTCTCTTGTTCCGTCAGGACGCCGACGTTGAACTGGGCGGCCTTGAGGGAGACGATACGTTCGCGATGAGCGGCGGTCTCGGCGACGATGTTCCGGACGTTCGCCTGGGCGGCGGTCAGGTCGGCCTTGGCCTTGGCGAGTTCGGCCTCGGCGGCGCGGAACGGAGCAGCGAGACCCTTCGCCTTGCCCGCTTCGGTCTTGAAATAGGCGATCACCTTGCGATGATCCTCAAGCGCCTTCTCGGCCTTGGCCTTGTCGGCAGGAGTCTTCGCCTTGCCGACCATGCCGCTCCAATAGGCGGCGGAACGGTCCTGTTCGGCGAGCTTGGTCTCGATTTCCGCGAGTTTCTTGGAGGCCGGTTCGCCTTCGGCTTTCACCTTAGCCAACGCGGCCTCGGCGGCCGGGATGAGGGCTTCGGCGGCCTTGGCGGCGGCTTCGGCCGGAGCGAGCGAGGGCGTTAGTTCGGCCAGGCGCTTCTCGGAAGCGGCGAGACGGTCGACCAGCTTGGGCGGGTTGCTCGAGATCTGCGTGAGCTCGCGGCCGGTCTGGGATTCGAAAAAACGGATCTCCCCGAGCCAGTTACTGGAGACGAAGGTCTTGGAGTCGTAGAGGCCGACGACCTTGGCGACCTGGTCGGCCTGTTTGACGCCTTGGGCATGCTCCAGGCGCTTGCCGTCGATGGTCCACATGGCCGTGGTGCCGTCGGCGCCGCACGAAAGGAGACGACCGTCGGGCAGGAACGAGACGGACTGGACGTTGCCGCCGTGGGCGGACCAGGAAGCGACCTGCTTGCCGGTCTTCATCTCCCAGGTGGTGATGCTGCCGTCAGCGGCGCAGCTGGCCAGGATGTTGGAGTCGGCGCGCCAGGCGAGGTCGGTGACGCTGCCCTTGTGCTGGCCGAGGGGGTAGAATTCGCCGCCGTTGTCGGCTTCCCAGACGAAGACGTTGCCGTTGCGGTCGGAGGTGGCGAGCAGGACGCCATCCGGGCTGAAGTCCGTGCCGGTGATCCACTCGGTATGCTTGGCGATGACGTAAAGCTCCTCACCCGTGGCGACGTCGTAGCACTTCACCTTCTTGGAGTTGGTGCCGAAGGCGATCTTGCGATGGTCGGGCGTGATGTCGGCCGACATCAGCTGGTCGAACTCCTTGCCGACCTCGGTGACGCGCTTGCCGGTCTTGACGTCCCAGACGACGGCGTGGCCGAACTTGCCGCCGCGACCGCCCCCCAGGATCAGGAGCGAGCCGTTGGCGCTGAACTTCAGCGAACGCGCGTAACCTTCGGGATAAGGCAGGATGCCGGCGAGCTCGTGGCTGTCGGTGTCGTAAAGGAGGATCTGCTTCTGGCCGGCGACGGCGAGGAGCGAGGTCCACGGGCTAGCCGCCATCGCGGTGACCGCCGAGGTGCGGGGCGTCACGATGACCGGCTCGAGGAGGACGTTCTCCGGACGGGCCACGGGACCGGTCGGCTTACCGGCACCACCGGCGAAGGTAAGGTCGACCTTGGGCTTATTGGAGGCCTTGGCCACGCTGCCCTTGGCCTGAAGCAGGCCGCCGGCGATCCACTTGGAGAGGAGCGTCAGGTCCTTGGCGTCGAGGGGCGCGCCTTCCGGCGGCATGAAGGGTTCTTCCTTCTTGGCGCTGCACGTCCAGAGACGGCTGCCGGAAGGATTACCGGCATCGACGACCGCGCCGCCGCTGCCACCGTTCATGAGACCGGCGTAGCTGGTCAGCTCGAGGCCGCCCTTCTTCTTGTCCGGGTTATGGCAGGAGAAGCATTTGTTCTCGAGGAGCGGACGGATGTGGTCGTCGTAAGTCAGCTTCTCATTTTCCTGCGCGGAAGAAGCGGTGGCGACCAACCCGGCGGCCAGGATGAGGCAGCGGCGAGTGAGCCAGCGGAACGACGAAGGGGCGGCGGCCATGCTTGCGGCGGAGATCAGTGGTTGAAGTAGAATTCCTTCGAATTCATCAGCGCCCAGAAGGCGTCCTCAAGCACGACCTGGCGGTTGGCCGGATCGGCGGCGACGGCGGCGGCGACGGACTTGCGCTCAACGTCGGCAGGCATGCGGCCGAAGCAGCGCAGGAAGAGTTCGTTCACGATCTCCTCATCCTTCTTGCCGGCGGCGATCAGCTTCTCGACCACCTGGCCGCGACGGATGCGGTCGTTGACGGCGTCGCCGTTCATGAGGTGGAGGGCCTGCGAGAGGTTCGGGTCGGTCTTCACCTCGGTCGAGGCGACGGACTCGCGCTTGGAGCGGCCGAAGGTCGTCAGGAAGTAGTTCGAGACGGCGCCGTCGGCGATCTGCACGGCGCGGGCGCCGAGCGGGAGGCCCTGGAACTTGTTCGGGGTCTCGGTGATCTGCGAGATGGCGTCGAGGAGCACCTCGGCGCGGACGCGGCGGACCTGCGCGCGGGCGAAGTTCAGCTTGTCGTCGGCGTTGGAGGCGTTGGTCTTCGAGCTGCGCTGGTAGGCGGCCGAGGCGGTGATGTCGCGCACCAGGCGGCGGACGTCGTAGTTATACTCCGTCAGCTTCGCGGCGAGCTCGTCGAGGAGCTCGGGGTTGGAGGGCGGATTGGAGACGCGGACGTCGTCGACCGGATCGACCACGCCGACGCCGAGGAAGTGGGCCCAGACGAGGTTGGCGATATTGCGGGCGAAGAACGGATTACGCGGGGAGGCCAGCCACTCGGCCATCACGCGGCGGCGGTCATCGCCGGGCTTGAGGTCGGGCTCCTCGCCGCCGAGGAACTTCGGCTTCACGTTCTTCTTGGTCAGGAAGTGCTGCGATTCGCCGCCCTTGCTGTTGAAGACGATGACCTCCTGGGGGTCGTCGGTATTCTTGCGGCCGATCTGGGCGAAGAAGGCGTTGAAGCCGTAGTAGTCGTTCATCGTCCAGCGGTCGAACGGATGGTTATGGCACTGGGCGCACTGGATGCGCATGCCCATGAACACCTGGGCGACGTTCTCGGACAGCTTGAGGCGGTCGAGCTCGCTCTGGTAGTAGTTCACCGCGGGCACGGAGACCGTGCCGCCGTTGGCGGACAGGAGGTCGACGACGATCTGGTTGATCGGGCGGTTCTTGCCGATCTCGTCGGCGAGCCAGTTGTAGTACAGGAGCGCGTTCTTGTAGAAGGGCGGCGCGTTGTTGCCGGCGTTGATGCCGGAACGGATCTGGAGGAGCTCGGCCCACTTCATCACCCAGAGCTCGGTGAATTCCTTGCGCTGGAGGAGGCCTTCGACCAACTGCGTGCGCTTGTCGGGGCGCTTGTCCTCGATGAACGCGGTCAGCTCGGCGGGCTTCGGGTAGAGGCCGATCACGTCGATGTAGACGCGGCGGATGAATTCCTCGTCCGTGCACAGGCCCGAGGGCACGATGCGCAGGCGGTGGAGGCGTTCGTTGACGGCCTTGTCGATGTAGTTCACCTCGGCGGCCTTGGGGCGCTCGTAGACGAGACCTTTCGGGATGACGATGGCCTGGGCGGTGACGCTGAAGACGTCGAAGCGGGCCAGCATGAAGGCGGCGCCGCGGTCGCCGGAGCGGACCAGGCCTTCCTTGTCGATCTTGGCCACGGGGTCGTTGTTCGACATGAACAGCGCGAGCTTGGTCACGTCGCGGTCGGTGCCGTCGGAATAGGTGGCGCGGACGGTGATCTGCTGGGTGGCTTCCTTGCCTTCGAGCACGATCTGCTTGGGGAAGACTTCGATGCCGGTGACCTTGGCGATGCCGGGGGCGTCGTCCTTGGCGCCGTTGGCGATCCATTCGAGGATGGTCTTATTATACTGCGAGTCGGCGTCGTAGAGCTTGTTGCCGGAATGCGGGACGGCACCGGTGGCTTTCTCGACGAGCGTGCTCTCCTCAGGGATGGCCAGGTTGATGCGGCGGCCGATGAGCTCGCGCGTCAGGCGGACGTAGTCGCCGTCCGGGTCCATGCCGAAGAGGGAGAGACGGAAGCCGTCCTTGCCGCGGGCGGCGCCGTGGCAGCCGCCGCTGTTGCAGTTGGAGCGGAGGAAGACCGGCATGACGTCCTGACGGAACGAGACGGCGCGGTCCTTGTGGCCTTCCTTGACGGCGACCGGGATACGGGCGGTGCGGCCGCCGAGCGAGGCGACGACCTCGGTGGCGCCGGCGTCGGCAACGGCGTGGACGGAGTAGCCGTCGAAGCCGGCGACCTTGGCGTCGGCGACCTTGAGGTCGGCGAAGGCGGTGACGTCACGGGTGGTGGCGTCCTTGAAGGTGGCGAAGACGACGATGCGGTGGAAGTCGCGCTTGGTCTCGAGGGTGACGGACTCCGGGAAGATCTCGAGCTTCTCGAGGGTGGTGAGTTTCTGGGCGAGTTCGGCCTTGGCGTCTTCCTTGGCCTTGTCCTTGGCGGCGAGCACGACGCCCGCAGGCCAGGCGGCGCCTTCGGCGACCCAGCGGCGGATCACGTCGATTTCGGCGGCCGGCAGAGGCCCGCCCTTCGGAGGCATGATGTCGTCGTGGTCCTTCGGCAGGACGAGACGTTTCACGAGCTCGCTCTTCTCCGCGTCGACGCCGATGAGCGCGGCGCCGCTCTCGCCGCCCTTGAGGAAGCCCTCGCGGCTGGTCATGAGCAGCTTGCCCTTGGTCTTGTCCGGATTGTGGCACTCGAGGCACTTACCCTCGAAGATCGCGCGGACCTCGTCGAAGGCGACGGGCGCGGCGGCGGCGGAGGTCAGGCCGGCGGTGAGGAAAGCGAGGAGCGGGAGACGACGGAAAGACATGAGAGGAGGAATCAGTTCTTAGGGGCTTCGTTCTTCAGGCGGAGCTGTTCGAGACGAGAAAGAACGACCGGAGCAGGGGCGGCGGCGGGAGCGGGAGCGGCGGCCGGCTTGCCGGCGGCGGGGGCGGCAGCCTTGGCGACCGGAGCCGGCGCTGCCTTGCGCGGCGCATCGAGGCGCAGGATCGAACCGAGGGCGATGCGGTGCGTGGCGAGTCCCTGGCCGGTCGGGATGTCGACCTGCACGAACATGTTCGCCACCTTGCCGACGCGGGACTTCTCATCGGTCTCGACGGTGAAGCGGAGTTCCTTGGTGTCCTTGGTGACCTTGATCGGCGCGATGCGGATCGTGTCAGGCGCGCCGACGAGCTGGGCGACGGCTTCACCTTCGAACGGGCGGGCGATCTCGAAGTTGGTGGCCATCACGCCGGGCGTGCCGACCTCCATCGCCGTGAGCGGGATGGCGTTGGCGGCGACGTAAGGCGCTTCGGTCGCGAGCACGGCGAACGGCGAGGCGTTATACACATTGCCCTTGCCGGCGCTGGCTTCGCCTTGGACGACGAACTTCCAAGGCTTGGTATCGACGTTGGCGTTGGCGCTGAGCTGGAAGACGCACTCATTGGCGTCGGCGCCGATGGTCTGCTCGCCGAGCGAGGAGACACCCGGAGGCGTCCAGCACATGAAGACGCGGATCGCGCCCTTGAAGCCTTCCTTGCGCTTGGCGATGACCTTGAGGTTGAAGATGCCATTGCGCACGAGCGGGGTCTTCGGCGTCTCGATCTCGAGGGAGTAAGGCGCTTCGTCGACCACGGCGACGGGGAGCTGGTCCTCGATGCCCTGGTAGTAGATGACATTGCCGATGCGGACGATGTCGTAGGTGCGGCGCATCTGGCCGACGATCTTGTTGGCCGGGTCCTTCGGCTGGAGCAGCGGGGTGACGATAGTACCGGCGTGGGGCGCGTCGGCCGCGGCTTCGAGCACGAGCGGGACGCCGGGCAGGCTGCCGGGCGCTTCGTCTTCGAGCAGCTTAACGCCGGCGGGCAGGCCCTTGAGTTCGAAACGGTAGTCGCCGCCGACGCCGTTGCGGGTGAAGTTCTCCAACAGCACCATGCGGCCGCCCTTCGGGATGGCCATGAACTGACGGTAGCTGGTGTCGTTGACCGTGTAGTCCGGCGAAGCGAAGGTCAGGCTCGGCTGCGAGGCGACCATCTCGATGCGGTAGACGAAGTTGGCGCCGCCGCGTTCGAGGTGATCGGCGACGCGCACGGAGTAGACGCCGTCGACCGAAGCGGTGAACCTGAAGCGGGAGTCGAGGCGACGCATGCCGCCTCCGTCGTCGTTGCCGATGATGGCCGCGCCCTTGGGCGTGTAGACGTTGACGACCGGATCGAGGGGCGAGCCCAGGATCTGGGCGAGCGCGCGGCATTCGAAGACCTGCCCCTTCTTGAGCGGCACGCGGAAGCAGTCGACGTCACCGGGCTTCTCGATGATGCCGTTGAGCGCGTAGGCCGAAGCTTCGACGGCGAGGGTGCCCGTCTCGAGCGATTCGTTGGGTTCGGCCTCGAGGGTGTTGTCGACGGACGAGAGGCGGAAGAGATTGCCGGAGGGCGCGGGCGACTGGGACTTCGGGTAGAGGACGAACTCGGCGTCGTCCTCGGCAGGGAGCGTGACTTCTTCGGCGAAGGAGTCGCGGGGCTCGAGGAAACGCACGGTGACCTTGGAGCCGAGCTTGCCGCCGGCGGGGTAGATCGCGTCGGGACGGCGGAAGTCGCCGACGTGCAGGCGGTAGAAGGAGTTGCCCGAACCGCGGTAGGAGGACTCGCGCACCATCACGTAATACTCGCCGTCGTATTCGGCGGTGAAGGAGCAGTAACCGTCCTGGCGGTGCAGGATCGTGTCGTCGGAAGCGGCCTTCTCGAAACGGTCCTTGTCGAGGATGGCGACGTACGGATCCATCGCGCCCTGCGGGATCGCGGCGAGGCGCAGGCCGTCGACCTGGACGCCGATGCGCTGGCCCTTCTTGACGGTCAGCTTGTAGTAGTCGACGTCCTCGGCGAGGACGACGCCTTCGACGGTCTGGTTGAGGGCGATGACCTGGGCGCCGGCGAACTCGCTGTTGGGTTCCTTCTCGTCGACGTTCGGGTAGGGGCTCGCGAAGAACTGGCGCATGTGCGAGACGCCGGACTTCGTGCGGACGCGCATGACGTGGTTGCCGGCGCGGACGGACGGAGCGATGGCCAGCGTGAGCTCGACCTTGTTGGCGGCGCGGCTCTCGACGCTCTTCACCTTGAAGCCGGGCGTGTAGAACAGCAGGTCCTCGAAGTCGTCGAGTTGGGCGCCGGTGATCGTCAATTTGACCTCGGCGCCGATCTGGCCGCCGTGCGGCTTCAGCGTGGTCATGCTGGGATAGGCCGCCCACGCGGCGAGCGGGGTGAGCAGGAGCGCGACAAGGAGGCGAATCTTCATAAAAGCGATAAAGCGGGGCGCAGCCCGCCCGCCGCACCGAAAGGTGGGCGGATGGGGTTTCAGGCGCCGGTTCAGGCCAGCCAGTCGGTCATGATGCGACCGCCGTTGACGATGTCGATCGGGCGTCCGCCGTCGGACATGATGCGCTTCTCGGAGTTGATGCCGAGGACACGGTACATGGTCTTGGCGAGGTCTTCCGGGCCGACCGCGTCGCGGTCGGGTTCGCCGCCGAGGGCGTCAGAGGCGCCATGGATGTAGCCTTCCTTCATGCCACCGCCGGCCATGGCGACGGAGAAGACGCGCGGCCAGTGGTCGCGGCCGTTGGTGCCGTTGATCTTCGGCGTGCGGCCGAACTCGGAGCTGACGAGGACGAGCGTGCGCTTGAGCATGCCGCGGTCCTGAAGGTCGGTGATGAGGCGGGCGAAAGCCTGGTCGAAACTCGGGGCCTGACCATCGAAGGCGCCCTTGATGTTCGAGTGGTGGTCCCAGCCGCCGAAGGTGACGGAGACCATGCGGACGCCGGCCTCGACGAGGCGGCGGGCGAGGAGGAAGCGCTGACCGGCGGTGTTACGGCCGTATTCGTCGCGCAGCTTGTCGGACTCCTTGGAGAGGTCGAAGGCCTCGCGGGCCTTGGCGCTGCTGACGAGGCCGTAGGCGGCCTGCTGGAAGCTGTCCATGGCGCCGATGGCGTCGGACTTCTCGGTGGCGCGGAAATGCTCGTCGACGGCGGCCAGCATGTTGCGGCGGCGGTCGAAGCGCTGCGTGGTGACGTCCTTCGGGGCGAGGAGATCGCGGACGGCGAAACCCTTGTCGGCCGGATCGCTGCCGAGCGCGAACGGACCGAAGGCGCTGCTCATGTAGCCGGTACCCTGCTCCGGGATGCTCTGGCTCGGGACGACGACGTAGGGAGGCAGGTTGTTGCGGCTGCCCTGCTCGTGCGAGATGACGGAACCGTAGCTCGGGAACTTGATCGCGGGGCTCGGACGGTAGCCGGTGAACATGTTGTGCGTGCCGCGCTCGTGGGCCGCTTCGCCGTGCGTCATCGAACGGACGACGGTGAGCTTGTTCATGATCTTCGCGATGTTGACGAACTTCTCGCCGACGTATTCTCCGGGGATCGAGGTCTTGATCGGCGTGTACGGGCCGCGATAGTCAGGCGAAGCGAACGGCTTCGGATCCCAGGACTCGTGCTGCGCCATGCCGCCGGGCAGGTAGATGTGGATGACGGAGTCGGCCATCGCGTTGAAGGACTCGACGCCGGGAATCTCCGCGCCCTTGAGGCGAAGCATGTTCGGGAGGCTCAGGCCGAGCGTGCCGATCATGCCGATGTGCATGAAGTCGCGGCGACTCAGGGCGGAGAGAACGTCGGGGTGGTTTCCTTCACAATTGCGATGGAGTTTCATGGTCTGTCGGGGTTGCCTTTGAGACAGTCGGAAGACGGACAGGTTGCGAATAAATATGAAGATTTCCCTTAATAAGGCAGGCCCGCCATAAATGACTGAACTATTTCCTAAAATATCATCAAACGACTGAATCCAATCCTTAAACCCTAAAAATCAGCTCTCGGGAGGGCTCTCTGCCGTGTCCGGCCAGAATCACCCGGTCCGCGAGGAAACGGGCGGTGGCGAAGGCATTCCGATCCGGGGTCTCGACCATGCCGTGAAAAGTCACGCAAGGGAGCCCCTCGACCTGGGCGAAACCACCGGCGTGGTTATGACCGTTGAACCAGGCGACGACGTTCCGATGGCGCCCCAAGGCCGCCAAGACTTCGGTCGCATCCCAAGCGTCATAGCTGCCGACAGGGGCGACGGGGTGATGGGCGAACACGACGACCTTGAGGCCGCGACGTGCTGCGTCCGCCGCGACGCCTTCGAACCACGCGAGCTGTTTGGGTCCGACGGCACCGTTCCAATCCTGCGCCTGCGGGAGTTTGCGCGCCTTGACGCGGGCGAGTTCTGCGACCGCCTCCTGACGCGCCTCGGTGCCGGCGAGCGACGCATACGTGCTCACGGCACCGGTGTCCAAGACGACGAAGCGGAAGCCCGGACGATCGAAGTAACGATGGCGCGCGGCGATGCCGAGTCGGGCGTCGACCTGCGTTTTCTCCCCGTCCAGCAAGGCGAAATCGTGGTTACCGAGGACGTGCTCCCAACGGTGACGCGACGCGGCGAGCGGTGCCAGGATCGCGTCGTAGCTCCGCCACTCGCGGTCGATGGTGTCGCCGAGGTTGACGCAGAAATCGAGCGGGCGGGAATTGAAATGTTCGACCGCGGCGCCGAGCTTGGCGACCGACGCGCGATAGGCGCGCGTGCCTCGGTCCGGGATGTCCGCAAACTGCGGATCGGCGATGACGCCGACCTCGAGGCCTTCGCTCCGCGACGCGCAGCCGACGAACGGCGCGACGGCGACGCCGAGCGCGAGCTGACGCAGGAATCGACGGCGGGGCAGCGGCGAAGGCATGCTCCGATTAAGCACGCGGCCGGCTTCCCCCCAATGAAAAAGGGCGGGATTGCTCCCGCCCTTTCGGACCGAAATGACGCTTCGGCTTACTTGATCTCGCCGATGGCGATGTTGCGGTATTCGACCTTCATCTTCACGCCGCCGTGCACCTGCAGGCCGACCGGAGCGGCCTGAGGGTAGCCGGCGTCGACGTAGTTCGCGACCTGCTCGCCGTTGAGCCAGACGGTGTAGGTGTCGCCCTTGGCCTGGAAGCGGATCTTGTTCCACTCGCCGTTCTTCCAGAGCGCGGGGACCTTCGGGGCCCAGCCGGCTTCGGGATACTTGCCGACGTAGAACGTGCAGGTCATGTCCTTCTTGAGGGAGCGGGACACGCCGATCTGCATCTGGATGTCCTTCTTACCGGCGGCGTCCTTGCGGACCATGATACCGCTGTCGATCTCGCCGCTGAAGCGGCATTCGCACTCGATGACGACGTCCTGGTAGGACTTCTCGGTGTAGAGCATGTTGCCCTTCTTGTAATCCTTGAAGGCGAGGTCGTTCACGCCGGTGAGGACGCCGTCGGCGGCGGTCCAGAAGGCGTCGGCGCCGGAGGTCTTCCAGCCGGAGAGGTCCTTGCCGTTGAAGGCGGATTCAAGTTTCACTTCGGCGGCCGAAGCCGAGACGACGAGGGCGGCGAGCGCCGCGAGGAGACGGAGGGATTTCATGTTAGGGGTAGGGGTAGGGATAGGGGTGGGGGTAGGAGAGACAATCCCAGAGCGATGCCGATTACGGAAACGCGCCTGCCGAAATCCATTTGCCTCCTGACGGACCACCCCCTACCCCTTCCCCTACCCCCACCCCTTCATCAACCCCATGCCCACCCTCCGCATCCTCGCCCTCCTCGCCGTGACCGCCCTCTCCGCCTCCGCCGCCGAAGTGAAATATCAGCTGGCCCCCAACTTCCTCGGCACGCCTCCCGGCAAGGAACAGATCGGCAACGGCCACGGCGAAATCGCCGTCGACTCCGCCGGCCTCATCTACGTCAGCGTCATCGAAAAAGGCGCCGGCATCCAGGTCTACGGTAAGGACGGCAAGTTCATCAAGGCCCTCGCCCTCCCGGAAAGCCTCCACGGCTTCACGATCCGGAAGTCGGCCGAAGGCGAATTCCTCTACGGCGCGGTCCTCAACGAGCAGCGCTTCATCAAGGCCAAGCTCGACGGCACCATCGTCATGGAGATCAAGCCCGACGCCTTCCCGGCCGACAAGGGCAAGTCCAAGGACAAGGCGGGCAAGTCCGTCAACGCCCTGAAGCTCACGAGCTGCGACGTCGCCCCGAACGGTGACATCTACATCGTCGACGGCTACGGCAAGAGCTGGGTCTTCGTCTTCAGCGCCGACGGTAAGTTCAAGTCCGTCTTCGGCGGCCCGACGCAGGTCGTGGACGGCAAGGGCTTCGCCAACACCCACAAGGTCTTCGTCGACACGCGTTTCAGCCCGGCCCGTCTGCTCTGCCTCGACCGCGGCAACAACCGCATGTTCCACGTCGAGCTCGATGGCACCAACCCGCAGATGATCGCCAACAAGGGCCTGCGTAATCCCTCCTCCGCCTCCTTCCACGGCGAACTGATGTGCGTCGCCGAGATCGCTGGCCGCGTCTCCGTCTGGAACAAGGAAGGCAAGATGGTCGCCGAACTCGGCGCCAACGACACCAAGGGCCAGACCAACACCCCGCGCGTCAAGCCGGCTGACTGGCGCGAAGGCGTCGTGACTTCGCCCCACGGAATCACCTTCGACAACGACGGCAACATCCTCGAGACCGAGTGGAACCAGTTCGGTCGCGTGCTGCGCTGGAACCGCCAGTGATCCGCGCGCTGCGCCAGCTAGTCCTGACTTGGGGAGCCCTCGTGCTCCCCTTGTTCGTCTCGGCCCATAACGGCGAGGTGCTCCTGAGCCGCCTGACCCTGCACGCCGACGGCACCTGCTCGCTCAAGGTGACCGCCGACCTGGAAGGCAATTACAACATCCGTGAACGCGCGGAGCTCGCGAAGGCCGTCGAGGGGCTCTTCA
Organism: Opitutales bacterium; assembly: GCA_964202105.1. Taxonomy (GTDB): domain Bacteria; phylum Verrucomicrobiota; class Verrucomicrobiia; order Opitutales; family UBA953; genus UBA953. The sequence continues at coordinate 12,856 of CAXNHL010000017.1, forward strand.
CGGTATCGACCGGGAAGGATAGCTTCGCGCTCAAGGAAGCGACGGGTGAGCCGGATTTCTCGTCCGCCACGAAACTCGACCTGGACTCACCGTTCCAGCACACGGCCGAAGAGCTGGCGAAGTCTTACAAGCTGGAGAGCGCGGAGTGGCACTGGACGCCCGCGCCGCGTAACTTCATCCTCCGTCTGCCCGACGAGAGCCCGCACACGGTGCTGCTCTGGCTGGTCGACGAGACCAAGCCGGGCGCCAAGGCCCGCTGGGTGATGATGGTCGCCGGCGACGAGTCCCCGCTGATCCAAGCCCATGAGGCCTTGAGCGGCACCTTGCGCACCAGGATGCTGGTCCTCTGCGGCGGCACGATGATCTGCCTGGTGACCCTGTTCATCGGCCTCGGCCTTTATATCGGGAAGCACCGACACCTCCGGCGCACGCAGGCCTAAGCGAGCGTCGCTTCGACAAACCCGGCCCGCGCCTCGAAGTGCGGATTATGTCCGCTGTCCGGGAGCGTGACGACGTCCGCCTGCGGAAAGTGCGCGCGGATCGTCGCGGCGTCTTCGTCGCGGATGTAGTTCGATTTACCGCCCCGCAGGAAACGCGTCGGTCCGTTCCAGACCTCACCCGCGGCCAGCGGATTACCGAGGATCTCGGGCAAAGAATCCGTGAGCGCCTCGCGATTCACGGTCCAACCCCAGCGGCCTGCGGCGTCCTGACCGAGGTTCGTGAGGATGAACTGACGCATGCCCCACTCGGGCACCTGGGCGGCGAGTTTCTCCTCGGCGTCCTTGCGTGACTTCACCGAGACGAGATCAAGGGAGTTCATCGCGGCGAACTCGACGCGCACGCGATCGGAATAAGCCCGCGGGGCGATGTCCACGATGGTGAGCCGCGCGACGAGATCAGGCCGGTTCATCACGAGGCGCATCGCGACCTTGCCGCCCATGCTGTGGCCGACGAGGTGCACGGGTCCGAGCGCGAGGCGGTCGAGCAGCGCGATGACGTCGGCGGACAGCGCGGCATAGGAACAATCGTCGCCCCACGGCGAAGAGCCGTGATTACGCAGGTCCGGCGCGAGCACGCGATGGCCGCGTTCAGCGAGCGCCACGCCGGCGGACTGCCAGTTGCGCGACGAACCGAGCAGGCCGTGCAGCACCACGAGGGGCGTGCCGGCGCCGCCGAGTTCGCGGACGATCAATGGAAGCGGGACAGGCACGGGAAGAAAGCCAAGGTGGAGGCGCCCCGCCCGAGGTCGAACCATTTTCCCGCCGAGGCTTGAACATCGGC
>CAXNHL010000018.1:0-13966 GCA_964202105.1 Opitutales bacterium
GACATGCGGAAGGTCAGTCGCGCAGACGGCGCGTCAGGTCGCCGTAGGCGTCGATGCGGCGGTCGCGGAAGAACGGCCAGATGCGGCGGAATTCGCGCTGCTTCACGAGGTCGCAGTCGGCGAGGAGGACTTCCTCTCTCTCGACGGAAGCGCGGGCGACGATTTCGCCATACGGGTCGGAGACGAAGCTCTGGCCCCAGAACTGGGTGCGGCCTTCGGTGCCGACGCGGTTGGTCGCGGCGACGTAGCAGCCGTTGGCGACGCCGTGGCCGCGCTGGACGGTCTCCCAGGCGTTATGCTGGGCGTGGCCCAGGGCGGCCTTCTCTTCGGGCAGCCAGCCGATGGCGGTCGGGTAGAAAAGGATTTGCGCGCCGCCGAGCGCGGTGAGGCGGGCGGCTTCGGGGTACCACTGGTCCCAGCAGATGAGTACGCCGATGTCGCCGTGCGCGGTCTTCCAGGTACGGAAGCCGAGGTCGCCGGGTGTGAAATAGAATTTCTCCTCGAAGCCCGGATCCTGCGGGATGTGCATCTTGCGGTATTTGCCGAGCACGGTGCCGTCGGCGTCGATGACGGCCGCGGTGTTATGATAGACTTCGCTGCCGCGTGCTTCGAAGAGCGGGGCGACGATGACGACGCCGAGACGCTTGGCGGCCTTGGCGAGTTCGGTCACGGAAGGTCCGGTCTCGATGGGCTCGGCGAGGTCGAAATTCTTCGGGTCCTGGTTGATGCAGAAATACTTCGTCGTGAACATCTCCTGCAGGCCGATGATCTTCGCGCCCTTGGCCGCCGCTTCTTCGATGCGGGGCAGGGTCTTGCGGACGTTCGCCGCCGGGGTGTCCTCGGCGGTGAGCTGGATGAGACCGACGCGGACGGAATCAGCCATGGCGAGGGTCGTCAGTAGACGAGTTTGTTGATCGGGTATTCCACGATGCCCTCGGCGCCGGCGGCCTTCAGGGTCGGGATGAACTCACGCGCCTGACGGGCGTCGATGATGGTCTCGACGGCGACCCACTCCAGGTTGCTCAGCGGCGAGACGGTCGGATTACGCAGGGCGGGCAGGGCGGCGGCGACTTGGTCGAGCTTGGCCTTCGGGAGATTGAACTTGAGGCCGACCATGTGCTGTGCGGCGAGGGCGCCCTGCAGCATGAGGACGATCTGCTCGATCTTGGCGCGCTTGGCGGGATTGGCCCAGGCGGCCTTGTTGGCGACGAGGACGGTGGTGGTCTCCATCAGCTGGGCGACGATGCGCAGCTTGTTGGCCTTGATGGAGGAGCCGGTCTCGGTGATGTCGACGATCGCATCGGCGAGTTCAGGCACCTTCACTTCGGTGGCACCCCAGGAGAATTCGACTTCGCATTCGACGCCCTGGGACTTGAACCAGCGGCGGGTGGTCTCGACGAGCTCGGTGGCGACGCGCTTGCCGGCGAGGTCCTTGGCGGTCTTGACGGGCGAGGCTTCGGGGACGCAGAGGACCCAGCGGGACTTCTGGGCGGAGGCGCGGCTGTAGATCAGCTCGCAGACCTGGACGACGTCGGCGTTGTTCTCCTGGACCCAGTCCTGTCCGGTGAGGCCGCAGTCGAAGAAGCCATGCTCGACGTAGCGGGCCACTTCCTGGGCGCGGATGAAGCGTCCGTCGAGGGCGGGGTCGTCGAAAGAGGGGCGGTAGGAGCGGCTGCTCTTGGCCACGGGGAACCCGGCCCGGGCGAACAGCTGGAGGGTGGCCTCCTCGAGGCTGCCCTTGGGCAGTCCGAGCATCAATTTGGCGGCTTCCTGACTCATGAGAACATGGAGGAAGCCCACCGCCAGCCCCTCCGCAAGCATTAAGGGGTTGACTAGGAACAACGCGGAAAAGACCCTTTTTCTCACCCCTAATCCCATGCAGCGCTCTCTGCTCCTTATCGCCCTAGCCGCCCTTTTCGTCGGCTGCAAAACTTCCAAGTCGACCGCCTCCGCCGGCGCCGCTTCTACCGGCGACGTCCGCTTCTCCTGGGAAAAGGATGCTCCGGCCCCCGCCGCTGACCCTGCGCGCACTTCCGTCCGCAACGTCCGCGCCGACCTCTCCCTCCTCGAACTCGGCGCCCTCGAGAAGCGCGATCCGGGCACCAAGCTCCAGCTCACCAAGGGCGGCAAGAATTTCCTCGTCGAGGTGATCAAGGGCGATGACGCCTCCACGATCGTCGCGATCAGCCCGAACCAGGCGTCGGTCCCCGAAGTCCGCGCCGGCGACGACCTCGCCTTCGCGGTGCTCGCCCAGTAAGGCCCGCGCGTCACACCTAGCGTGACAGAAGGACCCGCCGACTTACCTCGGCGGGTCTTTTCTTTGGTCGGGTCACGGGAAATTCCGCTATAAACAGGGGTTTTCCGTCCGACATTGACCCTGCCCAGTGGCATGCCTACTGCTCCTTTTCCCTGTCCGCCGATGTCCCTGTTTCGCCTAAAGTCCCGTCCGGGTTCCGTTCTCCGCAAGCTGCTCATGGTGCTTTGCGGCATCGGGCTCTTCCTGATCTTGGTCGCCGCGCTGGGTATCTGGGCCTTGGGCCGGTTCTCGCCCCGCCTCCTCGACGCTTCCCTTTCCGGGCAGTCTGGCGCCCACCTGACCGTCGAGGATAACCAGACCAACCTCTTCGTCGGCCGCGTGGATTACGCCGGCCTCGTCATCACGAACCCCTCCCGCTGGCAGGAACGCGAGTTCCTCCGGGTGAAGCGGCTCGTCCTCGACGTCGACCCGCTGACGTTCGTCGAAGGTGGCGGCCAGGTCGTCAATGAGGCGGAGCTCGACATCGAGCGCGTGACGATCGTCGGCAAGAAAGACTTCCTCGCCGACAACAACGCGAAGGACATCGGCAATGGCCTCAAGGGGCCGGCGACTTCGCCTAAGCCGACCACGGAGCCCGCTAAGCCCGCGCAGCCTTTCCTCATCAAACAGCTCCGGGTGCGCGTCGGTCGCATCACCGTCGTCTCGGACGACGGCACCGCCGCCCGCCGCGTCGTCGTCGATCAGGACTTCAGCTTCGTCTTCGAGGCCCGCGACGTCACCGACCAGAACTTCGACGCCAAGGTCTCCGTCCCCTTGGGCCAGCAGGCCCTCCAGACGGCCCTCCGCCGCCAGCCCGAACTGATGTTCGACCTCGCCCGCGAGAAAATGCGCCGCCCCGCCCGCGAAGAGAAATAATCTTATGACCGAACCCACCTCCGAAGCCGCTCCTAACCCCGCCGATCCGGCCGTGCGCCTCGCCGAACTCGAGGGCGAGGTCGCGCGTCTCAAGGACACGGTGCTCCGTAGCAACGCCGACCAGCAGAACCAACAGCGTCGCCACCAGCGCGAGCGCGAGGAGCTCCGCAAGTATGCGACCTCCGGCCTGCTCGAAGACCTGCTGCCCGCCCTCGATTCGCTCGCGCTCGGCCTGGAGTCCGCCTCGACCCAGTCCGACGGCCGCGCCGTCGCCGAAGGCTTCCGCATGGCCGTCGGTCAGCTCCGCGGCATTCTCGCCGGCCAGGGCCTGGTCGAAGTCAATCCGACCGGCCAGCCTTTCGACCCGGCGCGCCATGAGGCCGTCGGCTCCGAGGCTTCCGCCACCGTCGCCGAAGGCACGGTCCTGCGCGTCGCGCGCGCCGGCTGGCTCTTGCACGATCGTGTGCTCCGCCCGGCCGCCGTCTTCGTCTCTTCCGGCCCCGCCCAGTAAGCTCCCGCGATGGCCGACGAATATTACACGCTGCTGGGGGTCGCGAAGTCCGCCTCCGCCGACGAGCTCAAGAAGGCCTATCGCAAGAAGGCCATGGAGTTCCATCCGGACCGCAATCCGGGCAACAAGGAGGCCGAGGAGAAATTCAAGAAAGTCTCGCGCGCCTACGAGGTTCTCGGCGACGAGGCCAAGCGTAAGCTCTACGACCAGCACGGCGAAGCGGCCTTCGACCCGAACATGGGCGGTGGCGCCCGTGGTCCGGCCGGCGGCGGCTTCCGCGGCGCCGACCCCCGCGATATCTTCGAACAGATGTTCGGCGGCGGCGGTGGCGGCGGCTTCGGCGGGTTCGGCGGTGGCGCGAGCGAAAGCCAGGATGACGCCGGCGAAGACCTGCGCGTCGACCTGAAGGTGACGCTCGAAGAGGCCGCCGAAGGCGTCGAACGGAAGATTCCTTATCGTAAGCATGTCGCCTGCGCGAAGTGCGCCGGCTCCGGCGCCGAGCCCGGCTCCAAGAAGAGCCGCTGTCCGACCTGCGGCGGCCAAGGCCAGGTAGTCCGTTCGAACGGCTTTTTCCAGATGCGCCAGGTCTGCCCCTCGTGCGGCGGCCAAGGCGAACGCATCGATAAGCCCTGCAAGCCGTGCTCCGGCGAAGGTCGCACCGTCGCCGAATCGACGGTCAGCCTGCGCATCCCTCCGGGCGTCGATACCGGCACCAAGCTCCGCTCGAGCGGCAACGGTTCCGCGGGCCGCCGCGGCTCGCAAGCCGGCGACCTTTACGTCTACATCACCGTCCTGGAGCACGAACTCTTCGAGCGCGACGGCGATGACCTCGCCTGCAGCGTGCCGGTGAAGTTCTCGGTCGCCGCCCTCGGCGGCAAGATCGTCGTCCCGAAGCTCAAGGGTAAGACGAACCTCAACATTCCGGCGGGCACTCAGGGCGGCACGATCTTCCGCCTCCGCGGCGAAGGCATGCCCCCGCTCCGTGGTTCGACCGCCGGCGACCTGCTGGTGCGCGTCGACATCGACGTGCCCAAGAAGATGACCGACAAGGAAAAGGAAGCCCTCAAGGCCTACGCCGCCGCCTGCGGCGACGAAGCCGCGCCGGTGTCCGAATCCTGGCGCTCGAAGTTCAAGAAGTTCTTCCCTTAACCCCCTTGCCCGCAAGGGCGGGGGGCGTAAGGTGAACCCATGCCGCGCGACCCCGGCCAGACCGACCGACTCATCCGCCGTCTCCGCTGGGACGAGTTGGATCGCGCATGGTTGCTCCGCTTCGTCGAGCTCGCCCGGGAAGAAGACCTCGCCGGACTCGGCCTCACCCAGCGTCCGGCGCGCCCCGGCGATCCTTCCGCCGCGCTCCTCGTCGGCGCCGAACGCGCCCGCGCCCGCGTGGTGGCGCGCCGTCCGATGGTCCTCGCGGGGCTCGGCCTGCTCGACGTGGTCTTCGCCGCCTACGGAGGCCGTTGCCGCGCGACGCTGCTCGTCGCCGATGGTCAGCATGTGCCGGCCGGCACGGCGGTCGCCGAAGTCGAAGGGCCGGCGGCTGAACTGCTCTCCGCTGAACGCATTCTCCTTAACTTCCTTCAGCGTCTCTGCGGCGTGGCCACGCACACTCGCGCCCACGTCCTCGCGCTGGGTTCTTCGCCGACGAAGCTCCTCGATACGCGCAAGACGACGCCGGGCTTCCGCATGCTAGAGAAGTATGCGGTCGGCCAGGGCGGCGGTTACAACCACCGGCTCGGCCTCTTCGATCGGATCATGGTGAAGGATAACCATCTCGCGGCGGGTGGCGCCACCGCCGGTGAACGGCTTACCTCGCTCGTCCGCCGCGCCCAGACGGAGCGCCCCGATCTGCTCGTGGAAGTCGAGGTCGACCGGCTCGACCAGCTCGCCCCCGCGCTCGCCGCCGGAGCCGATATCGTGCTGCTCGACAACTTCTCCTTCGCCGATCTCCGCGAAGCGATCCCGCTCCTGCGTGGTCGCGCCTGGTCGGAAGTCAGCGGCGGCGTGAGCCTGGATTCCTTGCCGCAGATCGGCGCGCTCGCCCCCGACTTCGTCTCGAGCGGCGCGCTCACGCACGCGGCGCCGTGGTGCGACCTCGGCCTCGACTGGCTCTGACCTCATGGCGGACCTCGACAGCAGCATCCTCCTGGCCTTCCTCGAAGCGGACGGCGAACCGGTCAGCGGCGACCGCCTTGCCAAGGAGCTCGGCGTCTCGCGCGTGGCGATCTGGAGCCGCCTCGAGCGCCTGCGCGCCTCAGGTTACGTCTTCGCGGCTTCGACCCGAAAGGGTTACGCGCTGCGCTCGGTCCCTCGTCATCTCGATCCTGCCTTGCTCGACGCGCATCTCCGGTTGCTGAAGGTCTCGCCGAAGGTCGAGTTCCTCGCCGAGGTCGACAGCACCAACTCCGAAGCGGAGCGTCGCCTCGCCGTCGGCCAGGAAGCGCCGTTCGCGGTGCTGGCCCGGACGCAGAAGGCCGGGCGCGGACGTCTCGGCCGCAAGTGGCACAGCGCGCCTTCCGGTAATCTCTACCTCTCGCTGGCCTTCCGTCCCTTCATCCCGCCGGAACGGCTGAAGCCCTTCACGCTCTGGATGGGGCTCGCCCTCTGCGCGCACGTCGAGAAATCCCTCGGCCTGAAGCTCGGGCTCAAGTGGCCTAACGACCTGCAGTCGCCGGACGGACGTAAGGTCGCGGGCATGCTCACGGAAGCGCGCCTCGACGCCGACTCGGTCCGCGAGCTTGTCTTCGGCGTCGGCCTCAACCTGACCGGCGCCTCCAAGGATTTCCCTGCCGACCTCCGCGCCACGGCCGGCTCGCTCGAGGCCGCGCTGGGCTCTCCGCTCGATCTCAATCGTGAGGCCGCCGGCGTCATCGCCGCGCTCTTCCGCGCCTGGGAGCAGTTCGAAGAGGGGACTTGGTCCCGCTCCTTCCGCAAGCTCTGGAGCCATCACGACGTCCTAGCCGGCAAGTCCGTACGCGTCGGGCTGCGGGGCGACCCCGTCGCGGGCGTCGTCGACGGTATCGACGACGAGGGCTCGCTCATCCTCCGCACCGGCGGTGGCCGTCGGGCCATCGTATCTTCGGGCGAGGTCACCTTGCGCAAACCCTGACGCTTGCGCCGGACCGACCTCTCGACACTTTCTTCCCGTGGCTCTCTTCTGTCTCGATGTCGGCAACACGCACGCTCACTGGGGCGTCGTCGACGGCCGTAACGTGCTCGCCCACGGCGAGATCCCGACCGCCGCGCTCGATACCGTCGCGTTGACGGCTTTGCTCGCCGCACATCCTTCCGCGGGCGTCGCCTTCGCCAGTGTCGTCCCGGCCGCCACCGCGGTCCTGCAGCCCACTTTACTGAGCTGCGGCCGCCCTTGTTATCATCTCCGTCATGACACCGTGAAGGGCCTGGGTTTTGATTATCCGACTCCGGCTGAAGTCGGGCAGGACCGGCTCGCGGACTGCGTCGGGGCACAGTTCGTCGCGGGCGCGCCCGCGGTGATCGTCGGCATGGGTACGGCCACCACGGTCGATATCCTTACTGAACGCGGTTACGCCGGCGGCATCATCGCGCCGGGACTCGGCGTCATGACACGCTATCTCCACGAGCGTACCGCGCTCTTGCCGGCGCTCGACCCGACTTCGCTCCTCGGCGGGCCCGCCATCGGCAAGTCGACCGTCGATGCCATGCGCGCGGGCTGCGCCCTCGGTTTCGCCGGCATGATCGGCGCGCTGCTCGACGGCGTCTGCGCGGAGCTGATCCGCCAAGGCTCGCCGATGCCCAAGGTCATCGTCACCGGCGGCGCCGCCGTCTACCTCCCGGCCTCGTGGCGCGACCGCGTCACGCACGAGCCGCATCTCACCTTGCTCGGCCTGGCCGAAGCCCATCGCCGTCACTTCGCATGAGCGATCCCGATCCGCTGGCCAAACTCCGTCGCTTCGTCCCGTTGCTCGCCATCCTCATCGTGCTGCAGGCCGTCGCCCTCGGCTACGGGCTGTTCGCGCAGAAACTCCCGAAGCTCTGGCCGCTCGTGGTCGGCGACCTGGTCTTCTCGGCCGTCCTGTTGTTCGTCCTGTGGCGGATGCTCGGCCGCCCCCGCGGTTAGGCCTTGATCAGCTTCAGCAGTTCTTTGCGGCGCGCGCGGATCTCGCGGCAGCCGGCCTTGGCCAGGCGGTCGGTCGAGAACGCTTCGACGGTCAGGCTGGCGACGGCGGTGCCGTAGACCATCGCCTGTTTCAGCGAGGCGAAGTCGGTGGACCCGGTCGAGGCGAGGTAGCCGAGGAGTGCGCCCGCGAAGCTGTCGCCGGCGCCGGTGGGGTCGCGCAGCTCGGTCACAGGGTAGGCGGGCAGAGCGAACATGCCTTCTTCGTGGAAGAGGACGGCGCCGTGCTCGCCTTTCTTGATGATGACGCTTTTGCAGCCGTGCTTGCGCAGCTCGCGGCCGGCGACGATCACGTTGCTCTCGCCGGTCAGCTTGGCCGACTCGGTGTCGTTGACGACCAGGAGGTCGGCGCGGCGCATGACTTCGCCGAGCTTGTCGCGCTGCGTCTCGATCCAGATGTCGATGGTGTCGGCGAGGACGAAGCGCGGGTTCGCGAGCTGGTTGAGGACGTCGAGCTGCAGGTCGGGACGGATGTTGCCGAGCATCACGAACGGCGTCGAGAGGTGGGCCTCGGGCAGGCGCGGCTTGAAGTGCTCGAAGACGTTGAGCTGGAGGTCCTCGGTGTCGCGGCGGTTGTAGTTCTCGTGGTAGCGTCCGCGCCAGGAGAAGGTGCGGCCGGAGGCGTCGGTGAGGAGGCCGTCGAGGTCGATACCGCGCTTGGCGAGCTTGTTGCGGTCGCGGTCGCGGAAGTCATGGCCGACGACGCCGACGATGCGGGGCGGCGCGAAGTAGCTCGCCGCGAGGCACGCGTAGGCCGCGCTGCCGCCGAGGATGCGGTCGCCCTTGTCGTGCGGGGTGATGATGCTGTCGTAAGCGACGGAGCCGACGACGAGGACGGGATCGGCTTCGCGGCCCTTATGCTTGATACGGGTGGGAGTGGTCATGAAAAGAGGTCGGGGCGCTCATCACGAAGACGGTAGAGCGCGAGGAGGGCGAGCGAATGCTGCGCCGGGTTGGCGAGCGCCGTGGCGAGGGCGACCTTAGGCAGGAGGGCGAGGACTTGGATCTCCTCGTGTTCGTCGGGCGCGCGGCGGCCCGTGGGGCGCACGCCTTCGAGCAGCACGAAGTGGCAGCGGTTGGCCTGGATAGCGGGGTTCGGCGCGCAGGTTCCGAGCAAGCGGGCGTGGCCGCCGGTGAAGCCGGTCTCTTCCTCGGTCTCGCGCGCGGCGGTCACGCGCGGATCCTCGCCCGCTTCCATGATGCCGCCCGGCGCTTCGGTGGAGAGGTCGCGCGTGCCGAAGCGGTATTGCCGCACCATCACGAGACGGCCGTCGTCGGTGACCGGGAGCGCGAGCACCCAGTCGCGGGAACGGAGCACAAAGAAATCACCCTCTCGGTGATCGAGAGGGTGATGACAGCGTTCTTTGAAAACCCGGAAAACCCTGCAGTCGGCGTGGAGCTCTTCGTGCTGGACGGACCAGCGGGAGGGCGCCGACATGCGCGAGCTTACTTGGTCTTCAGGCGCTGACCGATCTGCATCTTGTTCGGGTTCACGCCAGGGTTGAGATCCTGGAGAGCCTTGACCGAGAGACCGACCTTGCGGGCGATGGCACCGAGGGTGTCGCCCTTGGCGACGGCGTATTCGCCGGGGCCGGGAGGGGTGGTGTTCTTACCAGAGCCGGCGACCGGCTTGGAGGTGGCGACCTTCTGAAGCTCGGCGATCCGGTCACCGAGAGCCTTCTCGTTGGCTTCGGTCTGCTGCTTGGTAGTGGCGAGGTCGGCCTGGAGAGCCTGGACGTCGGAAGCGTTGGCCTTGCTGGCGAGCGTGGCGCCGAGCTCAGAGACCTGAGTCTTGGCGAGAGCGGCTTCGTCGCTGGCGAGCTGGGCGGCACCCTTGGCCTTGATACCGAGCACGAGGCCGGCGGCGCCGAGGGCGAAACCAAGGATACCCACGATGAGCGGGAGCTTGGATTCGGAAGAGGAGGAGGAGATGCTGTCGTTTTCCATGTGTGGAGGTGTTTGCGGGTTAGAACTCGTTGAGATTAGCGGTTTGACACGGACGGCAACACAAAATCAGACTGTTTTCTCGGGTACCGGGCAGTATCTCAATTGGTAGAGTCCCTGCTTTGGGAGCAGGGTGTTGCAGGTTCAAGTCCTGTCTGCCCGACCACCCGAGCCTTAATTCCCCCACCGGGGGCCTTAAGCGTAGGCCAGGGTCTGGCCGTCCTTGATGATGGTGACGTGGTTGGCCCCATCCGGGCGGGTCGAAGCCTCAGTCCGTCCGATGATCTGGGCGCCCAAACCAAGTTCGGCGGCGATCCGGAGGGCGATTTCGGCGTCTTTGGGCTCCAAAAAGACCTCCAAGCGGTGCCCCATGTTGTAAACCTGGTGCATTTCCTTGGGTTCCGTGCCGCTGACCCGGGCGATTTCCGCGAAAATCGGCGGGGTGGGGAAGAGGTTATCCTTGATGAAATGGACTTTGGTGCCGAAACGACGGCACTTGGTCTGGCCCCCGCCGGAGCAGTGGACGAGGCCTTTGACCCGCTGGTTTCCCAGGGCCTGCAGCAGGCGCAGGGCGTAAGGAGCATAGGTCCGGGTAGGCGAGAGCAAGGCCTGGCCGACGGTGAGGGTCGAGCCGGGCAGGGCATCCGTCATCCGGTGGGGGCCGCAATAGGCGAGGTCGGCCGGGGTGGCCTTGTCATAGGTCTCCGGATACTTCTCGGCGTAGTACTTGGAGAGGAGCTCGTGGCGGGCGCTCGTCAGGCCGTTGGAGCCGATGCCGCTGTTCTCGGCGGTCTCGTAGGTGGCGCGACCATGCGAAGCGATGCCGACGATCACGAGGCCGGGCACGACGCGCGCGGCGTCGACGACTTCGGCGCGCGTGAGGATCGCGGTGGCGGTGGAGTCCACGGTGAGCGTGGGCGTGAGGTCGCCGACGTCGGCGGTCTCGCCGCCGCCGGAAGTGATGCCGAAGCCCTGCGCGCGCAGCATGGCGAGCACGTCCTCGGTGCCGTTGATCAGCTCCGCGAGGATCGCGCCGGGGATGGCCTTGGCGTTGCGGTTGATGGTCGAAGAGAGGATGACGCCCTTGGTCACGCCGACGCACAGGAGGTCGTCGATGTTCATGACGATGCTGTCCTGGGCGATGCCACGGAAGACGGAGGCGTCGCCGGTCTCCTTCCACCAGAGGTAGGCGAGCAGCGCCTTGGTACCGGAGCCGTCGGAGTGGGTGACGACGCACTTTGAGGCGTCCCCGGTCAGGTTATCGGCCACGATCTTGCAGAATGCCTGCGGGTACAGGCCGGGGTCGAGGCGGTCGACGGCGGCGTGCACTTCGCTCTTGGAGGCGGAGACTCCTCGGGCCGCATAACGGCCGGAATCCGCGGAGGGCTTGCTTTCGTGCGCCATGGCTCTTGCGTGCATATCTCCGTCCCTGCTATTCGGTCAACGTCCTTCTCCCGCGTGCGCCCGCTTCTCCTCCGTTCTCCTTGGCTCCGTCGCGTCTTCGCGGCGGTCCTCGGCCTGTCGCTCGGGTTCCTCCTGGTCGTCTTCTGGTCCTGGTGGCAGTCGCACACGGTGGGCGTGCTGGCGACCGAACTGCGCGAGGCGTTCGCCCGACGCGACGCCGCGGCGATCGAAAACTTGTTCTGCTGGGAAGGGGTCGACGCCGCCACGCGCTCCCGCCTGCGCCTCGTCATCCAGCAGGAACACGAGCTGCCCGTCGCGTCGGTGGTCGTCCGTCCGCTGCTGGCCTTCGACCGACAGCCCGGACCCGGCCTGCGTCCGAACCTGACCCCCGACGCGGTCATCGAGGTGACTTTCGCCACGACCGATCGGCTTTCCGCCGCCTATCTCGTCGGCCGCGACGGGTTTTTCCGGCATCGGCTGGTAGTCATGCTCCCGGCCAACTGACGCGGATTCTTGACACCTGCGGTCGGTCTTCCAAATAGTGGGAGTCTTATGGCCGACAAGAACGACAAGCGTCCCGAGAGCGTCACGGGCAAATTCTACGTGGATTCCCAGTGCATCGACTGCGATCTCTGCCGCGAGACCGCCCCGAAGTCCTTCACGCGCCAGGATGACGGCGGTTACTCCTACGTCTTCGCCCAGCCGACCGACCAGGAAGGCATCGACAAGTGCATGGAAGCCCTCGAAGGCTGCCCCGTCGACGCCATCGGCAAGGACGGCGACGAATAATCGTCCCCGCATTCGTTTCACCCCGACCCCGGTGCGCCGGGGTTTTTTGTTGGGGGCGTCCGGCGGTCGGCTTAACTCCAGCCATGGCCGTCAATATCTCCTGCGAATACCTCGGTGACCTCCACGTGCGTGCCGTGCACGGGCCTTCGGGCCACGTCATCGTGACCGACGCGCCGGTCGACAACCAGGGCAAGGGCGAAGGCTTCTCGCCGACCGACCTCGCCGCCACCGCGATGGTGACGTGCTTCCTCACGATCCTCGGCATCCACGCGCGCAATACCGGACTCGATCTCCGCGGCGCCCACGCGTCCGTCTCCAAACATATGACGACCACTCCGCCTCGTCGCATCGCCAAGCTCGAGGTGGACATCACCATGCCGGCCGGCGTCCCGCTCGAAGTCCGCGACCGTCTCATCCGCGCCGCCGAAGCCTGCCCCGTGAAGCAGTCCTTTCATCCCGACACCGAGATCGTGCTGAATTGGAAGTGGCAGAGTTGAGCACTGAATGGAGGGCAGCGTAGAGGACTGCGTAGAGGACTGAATTGAGCCGCAGCAACTCATGGGGCGAGACTACGTCGCGCCCTCCAGCCCTCGTGCCCTCGAATCCGGCCAACCGGCCAACTGATCAACTGATCAACGGGTCAACTAACGGTTGCCTTTCCTAACCGCCAACCGCCGACCGCTAACCGCCATTACCAATGACGTTTCTTAAATCCCGCCACCGCGTAATAAGTCAGATAAAGATAGCAGGGCAGTAGCACCCAGTAGCCGGCGCGTTCACCATATCCGTCCGCCAGCCATCCGTAAGCCAGCGGGATGAGCGCGTTGCCGCACAGGCCCATGATCATGAGCGAGGCGCCGGTCTTGGTGAAGCGGCCGAGTCCGTCCAGCGCGAGCGGCCAGATGCCTGCCCAGGTCAGCGAGTTCGAGAGTCCGAGCAGTGTGATGCACCAGAGCGAGACATCGGCGGTCAGCCCGAGGAACGTCAGCTGGCCCGGGGCGAAGAGCACGCCGAGCGTGCCGACGACGCCGAGCACCGTGCAGGCGCGCAAGGCCGTGACCTGCGAGATGAAGCGCGGAATCAGCGCCAGTCCGAGGACGTAGCCGACGATCATCGCGGCTAGCACGCACCCGGGTAGGATCTTCGCCGCGGCGAGCGGGATGCCCATGGTGTCCGCGTAGCCGATGATGGTATCGACGGCCACGGTCTGCGTGCCGACGTGCAGGAAGATGCCCAGCGCGCCGAGCACGAGTTGCGGAAACTGGAACACGCTGGTCTTCCCTGCGTTGGCTTCCGCGACGTCGTCGGTCTCATGGTCGGTGTCGATCTCCGGCAAGGGCGACCAGCGCACCAGCAGCCCGAGCAAGGCCAGCACGCCGGCGACGACGGCGTAGGGCGTGACCACGCGCCGGATCAGTTCGTCGAGCGCGGCGGCTTTCGTCGCGGCGTCCATCGTCGGCAACGCCGCGAACAGCGCGGTGTCCGTGACGCGCAGCACGAAGGCGGCGAAGAGGATCGGCGCGAGGATGCCGGCGCCCTTATTGCCGATGCCCATCAGGCTGAAGCGTCGCGCCGCCGAGGCCTGCGGGCCGAGGACGGTGACGTAGGGGTTGGCGGCGGTCTGCAGGATCGCGAGACCGGCGCCGAGCGTGAACAGACCGCCGAGGAAGACCGGGTAGGCGCGCGCGTAGGCCGCGGGGATGAAGAGCAACGCGCCGACGGACATCACCCAGAAGCCGATCATCATCCCACGCTTGAAGCCGGTCCGGCGGAGCAGCCCCGCGGCCGGCCACGAGAACAGGAGGTAGGAGATATAGAAAGCGAACGTAACCAGGTAGGCCTCGAAGTGCGTCAGCTCGCAGCCGATCTTGAAATATGGGATGAGGATCGCGTTCGCCCACGAGACGAAGCCGAAGATGAAGAACAGCACCGCCACGATCGCGAGCGACACGCGCGTCTGCCCGGGCGTCAGGTCACGGGCATGGACGGA
>CAXNHL010000019.1:0-13497 GCA_964202105.1 Opitutales bacterium
TCGGCCAGGGCGGCCAAGGGCAGGAGGAGCAGGGCGAGGAGGGATCGCATGGGGTGCCTCTAGGACAGCCAGAAAGCCCTCTGGTTCAAGCCAGCGTTGGCTGGACGGCCGGGTGGTTACGATTAGGGTCGGCCTATGTCCGACGCCAAGCCCTTGGCCGAGCAGCTAATCGAATGCGAGCAGTGGTGC
Source organism: Opitutales bacterium (assembly GCA_964202105.1). Classification (GTDB taxonomy): domain Bacteria; phylum Verrucomicrobiota; class Verrucomicrobiia; order Opitutales; family UBA953; genus UBA953. Next base: position 190 of record CAXNHL010000019.1, read on the forward strand.
GCCTCGCGCTCAGAGAAGGAGTATCTGGCCGTCGCCACGAAGGGCCTGCGTATCCTGCCAGGACACCACGCCGAATTAGTCAAACCCTTGCCTGGGCAGGAGCCGCGCGCCGACGGATGGTCGCTGCGTTCGGACGTCATCGGCACCGGCAACTGGTTGCTGCTCGGGGGCTTGATGCTGGTGGGCGTGGTGATGAGTTTCGTCATGACCTTCGAACTGGTCGACCGCACGGGCCAGCCGTTTCTTTACGCCGCCGTCATCTCCCTGCTGCCCTCCGCCGCGGTGGTCTACTTCCCTCTGCGGATGATCATGCGCAGACATGAGCTGATCTTCGGCGACGACGCCTTGGCTGTCCGACGCCTTGTCTTTGGTCGCCTCAATAAGGAGTGGCGGCTGCCGATCGCCGACGAAGTCCGCGTGGGGCTCGCCTACCGGGGCGCCCGGCTGAGCGGGAAGCATGGCTCCTATGCGCAGTTGTCCGTGGTCGTGGGCTCGGGCGACGCCGAGATCGCGCTCGGCGATGACCTGAAGCACGACGAGCGCGCCCGCCTGGCCATCCTCATCGACCACTACTATAACGGCTCCGAGGAACTTCCTCGCACCGCCTGAGGCGGGCGCTTCAATCCAAACAGACACATGGGACTACGCGAAGATTTCCTGGCTAAGTTCGCCCGTTTGAAGGCCGAGGCGGAGGCCCGGCAGGCGTCGATGGCGGCCGGACGCGAGGCCAAGCTCCTGACGGACGAGGAGGTGGCCCGCGGCCATCCGAAAGTTAAGGTCGAGTCCGACTTCCAAGGTGTCAGCTACGGCGTGCGGCTCGGGACTTGGTTCGGCTGGTTCTGGCTGATCTTCACCTGCGTCCACTGTGTCGCGCTCTTCTACGGGCTGTCCCAAGGTTCAGTGAAGATGAACGGCCGGATGGTCGCGCAGCCTGATTGGTGGCACTTCGCCCTGCTGGCGCTCTTCTACGTGCCGTTCTTCCTGGTCGGCTTCGCCTTCACCATCGCCCGCTATCGGCTCACGCTGAACGACGAGCTCGTGACCCTGCGTTGGCGAATCCTGCCCTATCTTGGCTCGACCTCGACCTTGGTAGCCGGCGACGCGGTGAAGGTCACTCTGGCTTTCCGGGGGTCTGGCGAGAACAAGAAGCCGGTGGACGCGGTCGTGGTCGCTTCACAGGGCAAGGAGATCCATTTTGGGGCGTTCCTGCCTGAGGACGTCAAGGAGCACCTCGCCGGGCTCATCCGACATTACTACGGGGACGCGCCGTCTGCGGAGCCCTTCGTGGTGGAGCCGGAGGCCGGGCGTTGACGCGGCCCGCCCGGGTTCCAGCATCATCCCCGTGACCCCTTATCTTGAGCAGCGACGGGCCGAGCTCATCCGCACCTATCGGGACGGGCTCTTGCAGGACGTCATCCCGTTCTGGCTGAAGCACGGCCTCGACCGCACGCATGGCGGCATCCATACCGCCCTCGGCCGAAAAGGCGAACTGCTCGACTCCGACAAGGCCGTCTGGTTCCAGGGCCGCGCGGCCTGGACCTTCGCCAACCTCTACAATACCGTCGAGCCGCGTCCGGAGTGGCTCGCGGCGTCGTTGTCGTGCGCCGACTTCCTGCACGACCGTTGTGCCGACCTCTCCGGCAAGCTACATTTCACCGTCACCGCCGAAGGCGACCCGTTGCGCATGCGCCGCTATGTCTTCAGCGAATGTTTCGCCGCGATCGGCTACGGCGCCGTGCATCGCGCGACCGGGCAGGCCAAGTGGAAGGAGCGCGCCTTGGCGGCCTACGAGACTTTCCTCCGCTACCAGCGGGAATCGGGTCGCATCGCCCCGAAGGTCTCCCCGGAGACCCGGCCGATGAAGGGCCTCGCGCCGCTGATGATGACCTTGGTGACGGCGCAGGACCTGCGCGCCGACCTCGGCGACGTGACGGTGTTCGGACGCACGCTCAGCCAGTGGGCCCGCGAGGCCATCGATGAGATCGCCCGGGACTTCGTGAAACCCGACTTGCGCGCGGTGATGGAGGTCGTCGGCCCGTCCGGCGAGGTCCTCGACCATTTCGACGGCCGACTCCTCAATCCCGGGCATGCCATCGAGGCCGCGTGGTTCGTGCTCCGTGAGGCGCGTCGCGCCGACGATGCGAAGCTGAAGCAGCTCGGCCTCGCCATGCTCGACTACATGTGGGAGCGCGGCTGGGACCGTGAGCACGGCGGCATCCTTTATTTCGCCGACGTGCACGGCAAGCCGATCCAGGAATACTGGCACTTCATGAAATTCTGGTGGCCGCACAACGAGGCCATCATCGCGACCTTGCTCGCGCATCTCATGACCGGCGACGCGAAGTACGCCGAGATGCACCGGCAGGCGCATGACTGGGCCTATGCGCATTTCCCCGACCGGGAGCACGGCGAGTGGTACGGCTATCTGGATCGCCAAGGCCGGCCGACGACGGAGCTCAAGGGCAACATGTGGAAGGGGCCTTTCCATCTGCCCCGCCAGAAGCTGCTCTGCTGGCAGATGCTCGAAGGCGCCTTCTGAGCGCGCAGTTCAACGGCCGGCGGCCGTTTCGAGCGCGACGCGACGGTAGAGCACCGTCGTGTTGCTGTTGGGTTCGTAGAGCACGCCCAGTCCGCCTTTGACGGGCGCCATCGAACTGTACGCGAACGGGCCAGGGAAGAGCAGCGTCGATTGGGTCCACGTCTTGCCGCCGTCGTCCGAGCGCCGGAGCGTGCCGTTGGCGCGACCTTTGCCGGCCGGATTGAGGAAGTAGAAGCGGCTCGTCGCGCCATCGTCGATGCGGAGCAACGATGCCTGGCAGGTCGGATCAGGCTGGGAGGCTTCGTCCGTCGCCGGGCTCCACGTCTGGCCGCCGTCCTGAGACCACGCCACCTTCCGGAAGGCGGAGCCCTTCCAGCGGCGGGAATTCAGGTAGAGGGTGCCGTCGCGCGCTTCGGCGACCTGGACTTCGTTGAGCTGCCGGCCCCCGTCCTGGGGGACGTTGCCGCCACGGCGCCAGGTGCGTCCGCCGTCGTCGCTGTAAGCCACCCAGTTGACGAAGTTCTTCTTCTTATCCTGCGAGTTGAACGGGATGACCAGACGGCCGGCGTGCCGCAAGGATTTCAGCTTGATGCCGATGCCCGGGCCGGAAGCCGTGGTCACCGCGTCCGCCGGCTTGAGGTCCTTCGTCAGGTCCGCGGGCCGCGACCATGTCACGCCTTCGTCGTCGGAGGCGATGACGCGGATACGCGTCCCTTCCGGGGCGTCGCCGACCGGCAGGCCGCCGAACTCATGGCTGCCCGCGGGGAAGGTCTGGAAGAAAAGGTAGACCCGGCCGATGAGCTCGTCTTCCACCAGCGTCGGGTTGTTGCAGCTGTCCTTGCCTTGGTCGTAGGCCACGCGGGGCTTCGACCAGTTGACGCCGTCGTCCCGGGACGTCGCGATGACGAGGTCATTGCCGGCCTGGTCCGTCGCCTTCTCGCGCGCTTCGGCGACGGCGATCAGCGTGCCCTTCTTCGTGCGGAGCAGCGAAGGGATGCGCACGGAGGCGTGCGTGAGGTTCTGCTTGGCCTCGAACACGGCCACGGGGGCGTCGCCCACGAGCGTGGGCTGGGCGAAAGCCGGCGTCGCGACGGCGAGCGCGGCGAGGAGCAGTATCAGTCTTTCCATGAGAAGAAGCCGATGGCGTCGAGTTCGCCCAGCATCGCCTTCACGCCCGCGGCGTCGGGGTTTCCATTGGGCAGACGGGCGGGGCCGACGGGCACGCCGAGGTGCGTCATCAGCGCCTTCGCGCAGCCCATGTAGCCGCGACGGGCGACGATGCGGATCACCTGCATCATGCGGTCCTGCTCGAGCTGGCAGGTCGCGAGGTCCCCTTGCGGGAAGGCGGCCATCATGCGTTGGAGCGGGCCGGGCACGAAGTTGTACGTGCTGCCGACGCCGCCTTGCGCGCCCATCGTCAGCGCCGCGAGGAAGTATTCGTCGATGCCCCACGGCAGGTCATACTTGCCGCCGTCGAGGCGCTTGCCGAGGAGGTAGGCCCCGAGGTCAGGGTTGGAATATTTGACGCCCGCCAGGTTCGGGATGCGGGGCGCGGCCGCCCGCAGGAAGTCATCGACCGGGAAGCCGGCGATGCCGGTCATCGCCGGGATGTCGTAATAATAGAACGGCAGGCCGGGCGCCGCGGCCGCGACCTGGGCGCAGCTGGCGACGAGGTCGTCGAGGGTCCGCGGCTTGAAATAAGAAGGCGCGATCATCGACACCGCGCTGGCCTGGTTGCGCTGCGCCTGGGCGGCGAGTTCCGCGGCGTCGGCGAGGCACTGCGCGCCGACATGGACGACGACCTTGATGCCGGTCGCCCGCGCGACCGCGGCCCAGCGGTCGCCGAGGGCGAGCCTTTCGGCCACCGTGAGCGAGGCGCTTTCGCCGGTCGTGCCGCCGATGAACACGCGGTCGATCTGCCGGGCGAGCAGATGGGCGGCCTGGCGCTCCACGACGTCGAGGTTCAGGCGGCCGTCCCCGTGGAACGGCGTGTGGGTGGCCGGGCAGAGGCCATGGAACTTGAAGGCGGACATCGGGTTCAGCGTAGGTCTTCGGAGACGGGCCTGATCCTAAGGACGAGCCAGGCGGAGAGACAAGCCACGGCGGCGAACCCGGCGAAGATAAGGTTCAGGGGCACGTGGTGGTCGCGCAGCCAGCCGAACCCGACGTCGGAGAGCCCGCCGCAGGAGATGCTGGCGAGGTTCATCAGGCCGTAGCCCGTGGCGCGTCGCTCGGGACGCGCGATCTGGGCGAGGATCGGCATGTTGTTGCCGTCGAACAGGCCCCACCCGAGCCCGAACAGCACCAGGAAGAAGATCGCGAGCGGGAGTGAGCCGAGGTCGATGACGATGCCGACCCCGAGCAACGCCGGCGCGATGAGCGCCATGCCGAGGGCGCTGACCTTCTGGCGGCCGCGCAGGCTCTGGCGCATCCACCGGTCTGCGAGCCAGCCACCGAACAGCGCGCTCGCGATGGCGGCGCCTTGCCACCAGACCACGGCGCTCACGCCGGCGAGGCCCTGCGTGAGGCCGAGTTCCTTGCGCAGCACGCTGGGCATCCAGTCGCGCACGACCCAGCCGGCCAGCGCGGGCAGGGTGAAGTAGAGCAGCAGCAGCTGGAAGTTGCGGTCGCGCAGGAGTTCGCCCGCCGCGGCCAGCGGGGCGCCGGCGGTCGGCGCGTCGGGCTTGCGCGGGGCTTCGCGGAGCCACCACCAGAGCGGCAGCGCATAGCCGACGCCCGCCAGTCCCATCGTGGCGAAAGCCCAGCGCCAGCCGAGGGCCGGGTCGTCCGCCACGTAGCCGCCGACGCTGCCCAGCATGACGCCGAGGTAGATGCCGATCTGATGCAGGCCGACGGCGCGCGAACGCGTCGCGCTCAGGTGGTGGTCGGCGATCAGCGCGAGCGCCGCCGGGATGTAGAACGCCTCGCTCAGGCCCATGATGGCGCGGGTCCAGAGCAGCTGGTCGTAAGTCTGCGCATAACCCGTCGCCCAGGTGTCGGCCGACCAGACGAGCAGGCTGAGCGCGATGACGTGGCGTCGGCCGAAGCGGTCCGCGACGTAGCCGGCGAAGGGGCTGGCCAGCGCGTAGGTCCACTTGAACCAGGCCAGCATGTGTCCCCACTGCTCCTGGCTCTGGATGCCGCTGACGTCGCCCATGATCGACTTCTGCATCGTGGCCACAAGCTGACGGTCGAGGTAGTTGAGCAGCGCGACCGGAATCAGCAGCATGACGACCAGCCAGGCCGTGCGGGAGGCGGACGGGGTTTCGTTCATCGGTATTTCGCCGGGATCGGCCACCGGGTGAGCTTAGGGGTGCGGACGCCGGGGCGTACCTCGCCGCTCACGGTGACGAGGTCGTCGCCCAACCGCAGGAGCGGCGTGACCGCGACGGGATGCGGCCACTCGCCGAGGTCGGTCACCTCGAGGGACTCGAGGTCGATCGCGAAGATGCGGCGGGCGAGACCGGTGTGTGTCTCGTAGGGGTGTCCGTATTGCGTGCCGTCGTCACCGCCCACGAAGAAAAGGTGCGTCGCCGTCGCCACGCCCGGCCCGGCGGCGCCGGCGAGCGCATGGGGCAGGCCGTGGAAGCGGTTGCCGGCATCGAGCGATGACTGGAAGGCGAGGTTCTCGTGGTAGTCGCGGAACGGCTTGCCGTCCTTGGCGGAGAGCGAGCAGCCGCCGCCCCAGAGCAGCAGGTTCGGGCCGGCGCCGACGAGCGGGATGATCCGGCCGTAGCTCGCGTCGGCGTCGGTCGTCCGCCACGCCTTCTCGGGCGCGTCGAGGTCGAGCGACGTCAGTGTCGGGATCGTCTCCGTCGCATCCGGTCCGTCCGTTCCGCCGAGGATGACGAGATGTCCTTTGGTCGCGGTGAAGCCGCCGTAAGCCCGCGGGCGCGCGAGGTCGGGCCCGAAGCGGGTCACCTTGCCGTCGAGGCCGATCCGCCAGACGCCGGCGCGGTGGCCGTCGGCCGCGGCGCCGCCGGCGAACACCAATGCGTCTCGCCGGGGGGTCGCGCAGAAAGCCGCGCCGACCAATCCTTCGGGCAGTTCGCCGAGCTTGCTCCAGCTCCAGACGCCGTCCTTACGCGCGAGTTTGAGGATGTCCTTGTGATATTTCCGCTGGCCGCCTTGCCAGGGCATCTTATCCGGGAAGTTGCTGCCTCCGGCCGCCACGATGACCTCGCTGCCGTCGGCTTCGCGGAGGACGGCGGCGATCATCCCGGCCCGGCCGAGAGGGTCGGGCAGGTCCGGCAAAGGCTCGCCCTGCGCGCCGGCGAGCGCCGCCACGAACAGGCCGAGCAATGGGGTGAGGCGGAGCATGGCGCCGGGGTGTGGCTTTTGTAGCCCCGACGTCGCCGCCCTGCCAGCCCCAATGATTATTCCGCGCGCAGCAGCCAGCCTTCGGCGGAGCGCACGAACGGACGCAGCTCGCCGTTGGTCAGGGCGTAACCGCCGGACCACTTGGCGCAACCCGTGGACAGCACGGCGGCGGAGCCGGCTTCGGCCTCGGTCCAGGTGTCCGTCGATTTATCGTAAGCGAGGACGGTCTTCGCGTAGCCCGGATGCTTGGCCGCTTCGACCTTTCCCGCCAACTTGCCGTCATCGCCGCCGAGCACGAGGATCTCGTTCTCGAACACCGGGCAGGGCGAGGGTGCGCCGGCGACCGGCCGGGGCATCGCGGAAAGACGGCGCCATTCCTTGCCGAGCGTGAACGCGTGACAGTCGGCGAGGTATTCTCGTTCGACGCCCTTGGCGCCGGGGCTCAGCGCGACGCCGCCGAAAAGATAGAACGTGTCTTTCGTGCCGGCAGACTGGGCGAGCATACGACCTGAACCCGCGCAGAGCGGAAGTTCCTTCCAGCCGGCGTTGAGGTTCGCAAGGTCGATCGCGAAGGCGCTGGACGACGCCGCGGTCGCGTCGGGGCGTTCGGTGCCGCCGGCGACGATGACCTTGCTGCCGACGAGGGCGCCGGTCGCGTAGGCCAGCGGACGGGGGAGGAAGGGGAAGGGGCGCACCTTGAGCTCACCGTCCTCGACGGCCAGCGTGTAGCAGTCCGCGTAGTGACGATGGGAATCGGCGCCGCCGATCATGAGCAGCCCCTGACGGATCGAGACGCCGACACCGTAGCCGCACGGCCGAGGAAGTTTGCCGATCGCCGCCCACTTCTTCGAACGGGTGCTGGAGAGGGAGAAGACTTCGTCATGCCAGACCTTGGCGCCGCCTTCCCAGGCCGGCTTGTCGGGGTAGTTGGAACCACCGCCGCAGAGCAGCAGGTCGCCGGAGGTGCCTACGAAGGCGCCGCCGAAGCCTGGGGCGTTGGGAGTTTCAGGAAGTCGGGTCCAGCGCATGGGAATGAGCACAAGGAAGACAGGCCGCACACGGGAGTCCAGAGATTAGGGGGCCGTGGGGTGAATGTCGGCGCGCCCCCTCCCAACCTGAGCCTTTTACGATGATTGCGTTGTTTTTCGCCGCGGGACGCCTGGTCCGATGGGGCGAGGATTTGTTTGACAGAGCCGCCCTGACCTTGCCTTGATTGGACTCCTTTCGCACTGCCTGGTAGCTCAGCGGTAGAGCAGGTGACTGTTAATCACTTGGTCGTAGGTTCGATCCCTACCCAGGCAGCCAGAAAGGACTCTTTCCTCTCCCCGGCCCACCGGGGAAGGTCCGTAAACCTTCTCCTTGACCATCCGAGGGGTTGCGGGAGGATGCACGCACCATGGGTCAACAGAGCAATAAAGTCATCAAGCGTCGCCGTCGCCGCGCCTACCTCGAGCGCAAGAAGGACCGCGTCAAGATCGCCCGCGCCGCCGCGAGCAAGAAGAAGGCCAAGAAGTGAGCCGAGCGGTGAGCCAGGCCTCTCTGTGGGCCGCGCTCGCTGCGCTGCTCTTCACGGGTTGCGACACCCCGGTGATCTCGTCCGACGAGGTCCCTGGCATCGCGTATGTCAACGAACGCCGGCGCACCGCTGGCGACGACTCCCGGGCTTCCGAAGTTTTCGGGGCCAAGGACAACGATGGCGCTGACGTCGTCTTCCGTACCGACGCCGCGGTCCGTGGCGGCCATTTTTTCTACGTCAAGCTGGCCGAAGCGCCGCCGGCCGACGCCCGTCTCGTCTTGCAGGTCGTCCGCACGGAGAACTCCCCGGCGGAGCGCTACGAGTTTCCGGCCCGCTTCCGTCCGGGCTTCCCGTTCGGTGAGGTTGTCATCGGTCTGACCGGCAAGCAGGCCGGCGACGCGAAGTGGCGGCCGATCGCCTGGCGGCTCTCGGTCGTCGACGCCAAGGGCAAGGTCCTCGCCGCCAAGCATAGCTTCCTCTGGGGCACGCCCCGCGACCTCGGACGCTGAGTCCATGGCCGCGACGGAGTGGACAGCCTGGCGTCCCTTACGGCTGGCCGAGGATGTCCCGGCGTCCTTGCTCGGTGAGCAGCTCGACGGTGGTCAGTCGTTTCGTTGGCGCCTTACGCCTGATGGCGATTGGGTGGGAATCTTCGGGCGCACGGTCGCCATGCTTCGCTCCGGCGCGGAAGGTCTGGAGTGGCGCGGGCTGAAAGGCGCCGCAGGCACGGAGTCAGCCCTGCGCGTCTATCTCGACGCAGAAGGCGCGCAGGCCCGGCTCGCCGCCGCCCTGCCATGGCGCTCCGACCCGGTCCTCTGCGCGGCGCGCGAGGCCTTCCCGGGGCTGCGCATCCTGCGCCAGGATCCGCACGAGACGCTCATCGGCTTCCTGTGCAGTTCCAACAAGCGCATCCTGCAGATCCGTGTGATGGTCGCAGGGCTCGCGGAGAAGCTCGGCGACCCGCTCGGCGGCGGCTTCCATGCGTTGCCGACCTGGTCCGCGTTGGCCGCCGCGGACGACGCCGTCCTGAAATCCTGCGCCTTGGGTTACCGCGCCGCTTTCCTGCGCGGCACCGCCCAACGCCTGCTCGCCCGCCCGCGTTGGGCCGAGGAGTTCGCGGCGATGGATACGCCCGCCTTGCTCGCGGAACTTCAATCCTTGCCGGGCGTCGGCCCGAAGGTCGCCGCGTGCGTCGCACTCTTCGGTTTCGGCCGACTCGAAAGTTTCCCCGTCGACACTTGGGTCGTCCAGGCGCTCGCCGACGCCTATGGTCTGCGTAAGTGGAAGCCTGCGCAGCTTGAGCAGTTCGGACGTGCGCACTTCGGCGCCGCGGCCGGTCTCGCCCAGCAGTATCTCTTCTCAGCGGCCCGCCACGGGAAGCTGATCACGCTTCCGCCCGAGCCGACTCGCCCCAAGTCGCGGCGATGACGTCTGGCGTGAGTGCGGTCGACGGATCGCCTGCGGCGGTCAGCCGGCCTTCCGCCAGGACCACGACAAGGTCGCAACTGCGGGCGATGGAAAGGTCGTGCGTCGCCACGATGGCCGCGCCGCCCGCCTGGGCGAAGCGACGGATCTCCGCCGCGACCAGCGCCTGACGGGCGATGTCGAGCGAGGCGGCGGGCTCATCGAGCAACAGCACGGCGCCGAAAGGTTCGGCGAGCGACGCGAAGGTCATCGCGAGCAGCGCGGTTTTCTGTTCGCCGCCCGACAACTCGGTCAGCCGTCGTTCCGACAGGTCGGCCAACGAGAGCCGGGCGAGGCATTCGGCGTAGGCGTCCGGCGCACCGACGATCTCGCCGAGGTCGCGCACGCGGTAATCCCAGGCGCTGGCAGGTTTCTGTGCGCAGTAAGCGCGGTGACGCGCATTGGCTTGCGCGGAAGCGGAACGCGGGTCGGCGCCGGCGATCCGTAGTTCGCCGCTCGAGGCGACCAAGCCTGCGAGGGCGCGAAGGAGTGTCGTCTTGCCCGCGCCGTTGGGGCCGACCACGGCCACGATCTGTCCCGACGCAGCCCGCACCGAGACGCCGTCGACGACCCGGCGGTCGCCGAGTTCCACGGCCAAGCCGATGGCTTCTACGAGACCCTCACTCATGGCGCCCCCTTGCGATCCAGATGAAGAGCGGTGCGCCGAGCACCGCGGTGACGGCAGCGGCGGAAAGAGGCGCCTGCGGCCAGAGGCCACGCCCGAGCGTATCAGCCCCTAGCAACAGCGCCGCGCCAAGGAAGGCCGAGCAGGGCAAGACCCACGCATGACGAGGACCGACGATCTTCCGGGCGAGGTGCGGCGCGAGCAGGCCGATGAAGGCCACCTGGCCGACCAGGCACGTCGCGGCGGCCGCCGCCAGCGCTGTCAGCAGCACCGCGTTGCGCCGGGCGCCGCCGACGTCGACCCCGAAACCTTGCGCGGCGTCTTCGCCGAAGGCGAGCAGGTCGAGCGCGCGCGCCGAAGGGAGGAGCAGCAGTGTCGCCGCGAAGCAGAGCAGGATGGGCAGCCAGGTCAGTTCGAACGTCGCCATGCCGAGCCAGTCGCCGAAGGCCCCATTGGTCAGCAGTTCGCGGGATTCGCCGCTGCGCGAGGCGATCACGAGCGTGCCGGCGGCGGTGAAGGCGTTGAGACCCAGCCCGGTCAGGAGCAGCCGCGCGGAGGAGCCGCCACGGCCGCAGAGCACGAGCAGGGCGGAGGTCCCGAGGGCGCCCGCGAACGCCGCCGCGGGGAGGAACCAGGCGCGTTGCCAGGCCGCTTCCGGCGCGATGCCAAGTAGCAGGGCGATGCCGAAGAGAGCGCCGCCGAAGACTCCCGTCAGTCCCGGGTCGGCGAGCGGATTGCGGAACACGCCTTGCTGCGCGGCGCCGCCGATACCGAGCGCCAAGCCCGCGGCGAGCGCCGCAAGCACGCGCGGGGCGCGTAACAAGGCCCATGTGCCGCCATCACCCATGCCGAAGCCTTGCGCCCCGACGGAGAGGGCCAAGGCGACGAGCGCCACGAGACCGGCGAGTCCGGCCAAGGTCGCGCGCGCCGGCGTCATCAACGGCCCAGCTCGTTGAGCAGATCGCCCAGCGGGTTACGTTTGCGCGGAGGCGGCGCGGCCTGTCCGCCGGGCGCGGCCTGCGGAGCCTGACCGTTCGGCGTCGCGGCGGGCGCATTGCGCGTCCGGTCGACGGCGGCTTGCAGTTTTTCGGTGAGGTCGGTGCGGATCTGGTTCAGCGAGCCCGTCACGTTGATGCCCGGGCCGTCGGTGAAGCCGTCGGCGGGCGAAGGAGTCGCACCGAAGCCGAGCACCTGGAAGTATTCCGCGAATTCGCCGGCGCCGCGTAGCTGGGTGGTGAACGCCATCGGCCAGTCGGCGAAGCCGGACCTCGGGTCGACATTGATGCCGCCCTTGGCGGAGAGCTGCAGGGTCTCGCTGCGGATGTCGGCCGTCTCAAGTTTGATCGTACCCGAGGCGAGCCGGGAGGCCTTGATGGTCGCGGAGGTATAGGCGAATTCGGCAACGGCCTTCTGGAGCTTCGCGGCCGCGGTCATCGCGGCGCCGATCTTGGCGATCTTCTCGCCCTGCTGCTGGTTCTTGGTGAGCGCGCCGGCGATCATCGCGAGCCCGCCGAGCGTCTCGCCGATGTCGCCCGCCTTGTTGGCCGAAAGGGACATGCTGCTGTTCTTGTCGCCGAAGGCGCGGATGACGCCGCCGCGCGAGGTGAGCTGAGCGTCCGCCTGGAGGCGACCGAGGAGTTCGCCCGGAGTGCCGCTGATGCTGGTGACGGAAGCGGTGGCGTCGCCTTTGCCTTGGAGGAAGTCCTTCACCGCGGGGACCGCCTGGGCGACTTCGCCGAAGTTGAACTGCGTGAGGCTCACCGTACCCGCGAGGGTGTAAGGACCGTTGTTGACGGTGGGTTGGAAGGCCAGCTGGCCTCGGCCGCTGAGCGCGCCCTCCGCGAGCCGGCCGGAGAGCTGGGACAGGCGCAGGCCTTTGTCCTGGGCGTCCGCACGCAGGACGACGTTCTCGGCCTTGATGCCGTAGGCCTTGGCGGTGCCGATGGTGAGTTCGAGCGCGCCTGTGTGGCCGGCCCAGAAGGGCGTCCGGTCAGGCGCGGGCGGGGTCGTCGGAGTCTCGGCCACGGTTTCCTCCGTCTTCGGGAGCAGCGAAAGCACGTCGTCGACGTCGATGTTGTCGACGGTGACCTTGGCCTGCCAGTCGGTCTTCGTCCCCGCCGTGCGCTGCGTGAGGGTGAACTTGCCGGAACTGGTGTGCGCGGCCTGCAGGCGGAAGCCGCCCTCGGCGTCGAGTCCGTCGGCCTTGGGCGCGTAACGTCCGGTGACGGTCGCCTGCGTGATGCGACCCTCGCTCTGGCGCAGTCCGACATCGCTGACTTCGAGCGAGACCTTGATTTCGCCGTCCTGCGCGCGATCGGCGCTGGCGCGGTAGCGGCCGCCGGTGACGATGCCCAGCGGACCGGCGAAAGGTTGTTCGGCCAGGGCTCCGAGATCGCCCTGCAGGCGGAGCGTCGTGCCGGCTTCACCGAGCCCGACCTTGATGTCGCCCGCCGCCAGGATCCGGTTCTGGTTCTTCAGAGAGGCTTGGTTGAAGCCGATGGTCGTCGAAAGTTCGCCGATGAGGAGATCGAGGCTGGCGGCGAGGTCGCACTCCTTGACCCATGGCTTGCCGGCCCAGCTGACGCTGGTGTTGGCGAACGCCAGCGGCGCGCCTTCGGTGCGCACGAAGAGCCCTTCGCGGCTGAAGCCCGCGACGAGGTCGGCGCGCGTGAGGTCGCCGGAAAGTTTGAGGCCAGGCACCACGGCCGCGAGGGATTCGAGCGGAAGATCACGCGCGGTGGCTTCGACCAGCACGCCGGTCGGGCGCGGCCCTTGGCTCGGGAACGGCTGGCGTAGTTTCAGGGCGAGCAGGTTGCGTCCTTGGCGGAAGATGCGCGCCTCGGC
>CAXNHL010000020.1:0-13293 GCA_964202105.1 Opitutales bacterium
CGGTCGGTTGGCCGTGGGGGCGATACCTTCCGTGAGCGCGTGCCTGCTCCCCGCCGCCGTCGCGGCCTTCCGTCGCAAGTATCCGCAGGTCGAACTGGCCCTGCTTGAAGGTACTTCGGAGGCCGTGGCGCAATGGGTGGAAGCAGGGAAGATCGAGCTCGGCGTGGTTCAGCTGCCCGCACCGGGCGACGCTTTTCAAGCGACGCCTTTGTTGGATGAGTCCTTCGTGCTGCTCGTCCCGAAGAAGCATCCCTTGGCGCGTCGCCGTCTGCCCAAACTGGCTGAGCTGGGGAAGGAAGCGTTCGTATTTTACAAGGGAAGGGCGCGTGACGTCGCCCAGGCGGCGTGTCGCGCGGCCGGCTTCGAACCGCGGACGGCCTGTGAGAGCGGCGAACTGGAGACGATTCGTTCGCTCGTGGCGGCCGATCTCGGCATCGCCCTGCTCCCGGAACTCGCGGCGCGTGGCTCCGTCCCGGGCTGCGGGGTAGTCCGGCTGGGCGGCGCCCCGATCCGACGGTCGGTGGCCTTACTGCAGCGCAAGGGGCAGGAGCTTTCCCCCGCCGCGCAGTCGTTTCGTCGTCTCTTGATCGGGGAAGCCATCGCTTAGTCCCAAATCGCCCCTTGAAGCCCCGGCATATCTCCTTCTGATGAGGTGAACCCCATGCACGACGCCAAAGACACCCGTGATGCGATCACGAAGGGCATGCAGATGACGCTGCTGGCCGGCTTCCTCGGCTGGATGATGGACGGCTATGAGCAGGCGCTCTTTCCGACGCTCGCCGGTCCGGCGCTCAAGAGCATGGTGCCGGCCGACATCGCCACGCTCGGCGCTAAGTCGATCAACGGCTGGGTCGGCGGCTGGATGGGCATCATCACCTCGGCGTTCCTCGTCGGCGCGGCGCTCGGCGGCGCGGCCTTCGGCTGGCTCGGCGACCGCATCGGCCGCGTGAAGGCGATGTCCTTCAGCATCCTCTTCTATTCGATCTTCAGCGGCGTCTGCTACTTCGCGACGGATCCGACGCACCTCGCCGCCGCCCGCTTCATGGCGGCGCTCGGCATGGGCGGCGAGTGGGCGCTCGGCGTGGCGCTCGTGATGGAAGCCTGGCCGGAGCGTCATCGCTCCAAGATGGCCGGCGCCATCGGCATGGCCGCCAATCTCGGCATGGTGCTCGTCGGCTGCATGGCGCTCGCGTATCCCGCCGACGGCTCTTCCTGGCGCATCCACTTCCTGATCGGCGCTTCGCCGGCTATCCTGACCTTGCTCATCCGTCTGTTCGTACCCGAGTCCGAAAAGTGGGAACGCTCCGCCGCGAAGGAGGCCGCATCAGCCGCGCCCGCCCGCTCCAAGATCGGCGAGGTGTTCAGCGGAGAACTGCGCGGTGCGACGCTCGCCGGCATCCTGATGGTCTCGGTCGTCTTCGTCGGCACCTGGGGCGCGGTGCAATGGATTCCGCTTTGGGTCGGCGATCTCGCCGGTCCGGATAATCCCCGCGCCAAGGCCATGGCGATGGTCATCGTCTCGACCGGGGCTTGTTGCAGCACATTCGTGGCACCGTTGCTCCTCGCCGGGCTGCGTCGTCGGTTGGGTTACCAGTTGCTCTGCCTCTTCGCCCTTGCCGCTACGGTCTGGATCTACCGAACTCCGGCCGACTGGTCCGGCGCGATGCTGTTCGGGATCTTCCCTTGGGTCATGGCCGCTAAGGTCTTCACCCTCGGGATGGCCGCCACAGCCTTCTTCGGTTTCTTCCCGCTCTACCTGCCGGAACTCTTCCCGACCCGTGTCCGCGCGACGGGGCAGGGCATCTGCTATAACACCGGTCGTCTGGTCGCCGTGCCGTTCGTGCTGCTGAGCGGCAAGTTGGTCGAGAGCCTCGGCGGTTACCAGCAGGCCGCGGCCGCGATCACCCTCGTCTACGGGGTTGGCCTGCTCGTCGCCTTCCTCGGCAAAGAGACCTCCGGTCAGGCCCTCCAAGACTGATCGCCGATGAATTCTCGCGACGTCCGGATCCGCGCGGTGCGCTGGCATGCCTTGCCGGTGACCCTGCGCCTACCTCTGAAATTCGGTCACGAGACGGTCACGAGCGTCGTCTGCGCCCGGGTGTGCGTGACCGTGGAGAAGGCCGACGGCTCCCGCGCCGAAGGGTGGGGCGAGACCCCGCTCAGCGTGCAGTGGGTCTGGCCCTCGCCCGTGGCTTATGACGTCCGTCTGAAGGCGCTGCAGGATTTCTGCGACACGCTGACCGAGGCCTATGCGAAGTTCGAAAGTCACGGGCATCCTTTGGAAATCGGCCATGACTTCCTGGAAGAAGCCCTCCCGGGCATCCTTGAGAAGTTCAACGCCGGCCTGCCGGAGGGCGTGGCCATCCCGACCCTCGCGGCGCTGGTCTGCTGTTCGCCGTTCGACCTCGCCCTGCACGACGCCTACGGCGTGGCCCATGGCGTACCGACCTATTCGACCTACACGGCGCCCTGGATGAATCGCGACCTCTCCGCGTTCGTCACCCCAGCCGCCGATGCCAAGGAAGTGTCCTTCGCCGGCCGCTATCCCGCTGATTATTTCCGCGCGCCCGTCACGCCTAAGCTCCTCGCCTGGCATCTCGTGGGCGGTCTCGACTTCCTCACGCTCGCCGAAGCCGGCGCGAACAAGGTCGCCGACGGTTACCCGTCTTCGCTCGACGAATGGATCAAGGCCGACGGACTCAAGGCGTTGAAAGTGAAGCTGCGCGGCAACGATGCGGCCTGGGACTTTGAACGCCTCAAGCGCATCGCCGAGATCGGTCTGCCGTTCGGCGTCGAACTCTTCACCGCCGACTTCAATTGCACGGTCATGGATCCAGCTTACGTGAATCGCGTCCTGGACCGCGTGAAGGCCGAGCTGCCTGAACTGTGGATGCGACTCAGCTACGTCGAACAGCCGTTCCCTTATGAACTGGAGGAGCACCTCATCGACGTCCACTCCGTCAGCCAGCGCATGCCGCTCTTCCTCGACGAGAGCGCGCATGACTGGCGCATCGTCCGTCTCGGCCGCGAGCTCGGCTGGACCGGCGTGGCGCTCAAGACCTGCAAGACGCAGACGGGCGCGCTCCTCAGCCTCTGCTGGGCGCGCGCCCATGGGATGCAGCTGATGGTGCAGGACCTGACCAACCCGATGATGGCCCAGATGACGCACGTCTTGCTCGCCGCCCATGCTCCGACCATCGCAGGGGTGGAGACGAACGGGATGCAGTTCTATCCGGCCGCCTCCGCGCCCGAAGCCGCGGTCCATCCCGCCCTCTATGCCCGCCGTGATGGCCAGGTCGATGGCTCCAGTCTCCGCGGGCCGGGTTTCGGTTATCGCCTGGCCGAGATCGTCCGCGAGCTCCCGCCCGCGCGCTGCTCCGCTGGCCGCTGAAGCCAATCGGCTTGCCTGCGGGGGGTGGGGCGGGTTTGTTCGACGGACCCCCATGATCCTCCGCTCGCTCCTCCTCTGCCTGCTCGCGCTCACCGCGTCCGCCGCCGACGCCCCTAAGCGCAAGGTGCTCTTCTTCACCAAGTCCTCGGGCTACGAGCACGAGGTCATCTCCTATAAGAAGGGCCAGCCCAGCTTCGCCGAGAAGCAGCTCCTCGAGCTCGGCGCCGCGAACAACATCGAGTTCGTCTTCTCCAAGGACGGCTCGAAGTTCTCGCCCGAGTATCTCGCCCAGTTCGACACGGTGATGTTCTACACTACCGGCGACCTCTGCTCCGAAGGCACGGACAAGAACCCGCCGATGTCGATGGCCGGTAAGCAGGCGCTCTTCGACTTCGTGAAGTCCGGCAAGGGCTTCGTGGGCACGCACTCCGCCGCTGACACCTTCCATACCGACAACGAGGCCGTGAAGGGCCCTGAGCGTTTCAAGAACCACGGCGATAAGGCTGACGCCTACGTCTGCTTCCTCGGCGCCGAGTTCATCCGCCACGGCAAGCAGCAGGCCGGCGTGAACAAGGTCATCGACAAGACCTTTCCTGGTTTTGAGAAGGTCGGTGACTCGTTCTCCTTCATGGAAGAGTGGTACACGCTCAAGGACTTCCGTCCGGAGATCCACGTCTTGACCACCTTCAATGACCCCGCCCTCGAAGGCGACGACTACAAGCGTCCCGCCTACCCGAACTGCTGGGCCAAGCACGAAGGCAAGGGCCGCGTCTTCTACACCGCCATGGGCCACCGCGAAGACGTCTGGACCAACCCGACCTTCCAGCAGATCCTGGTCGGCGCCCTCAAGTGGGCCAACGGCGACGCCAAGGCCGCGGACATGTCCGCGAACCTCTTGCAGGTCGCCCCGGGCGCCATGACGAACCAGCCTTACACCCCGACGCCGGCCCCGAAGGCCAAGGCGCCGGCCAAGAAGGTGGACGCCAAGAAGAAGTAAGTCCTCACGCAGGGCGGGCCGCAAAGCCCGCCTTGCTAATTCCTAGGCGGTTTCAACTGTCTCCCCATGCGCGACGCCCCCGCCGAAGCCACGAAGCTCAGCGAGCTGACGACCCACCAGAAGAAGTCCGGCTTCGCGGCCTGGCTCGGTTGGTTCTTCGACGGGCTCGACCTGCACCTGTACACGCTCGTCGCCACGGTCTTCGTGGCCGAGCTGCTCATGGTCAAGGAGGCCGACCCGGCCGTGCCGCTCTACGGCTCATGGATCCAGGCGGCGTTCCTGCTCGGCTGGGCCTTGGGCGGCGCCTTCTTCGGCATCATCGGCGACCGTCTCGGCCGCAGCCGCACGTTGGTCCTGACCATCCTGACGTACGCCTTGTTCACGGGCCTTTCGTTCTTCGCCCAGACATGGTGGCAGCTGATGATCTTCCGTTTCCTCGCCGCGCTCGGCATCGGCGGCGAATGGGCCGTGGGCGCTTCGCTCCTCTCCGAGACCTGGCCGAAGAAGTGGCGCCCGTGGATCGCGGCCGTCCTCCAGTGTGCGGTGAACTTCGGTATCCTCGCCGCGATCGCCGCCGTCTTCCTGCTGCAACAGATTCCTGGCTACCAGCCGCGCTGGGTCTTCCTCATCGGCGTCCTGCCCGCCTTCGTCACGCTCTGGATCCGCAAGGAAGTCCCGGAGACCGCCGAGTGGTCGGCGGAGAAGGGCAAGCGGGAGGTACCTTCGATGATGGGCCTGTTCGGCACGGACATCCGGCGGACGACCTTCATCGCCTCCTTGCTCTGCGCGATCTCGCTGACCGGCCACTGGTGCTTCATGTTCTGGCAGCAGGCTTTCATCCGTAATCATCCGGAGGTCGTCGCCCGTTCCCTCGACAAGGCCGGCGTCGTCTCTACCGCGCTCTTCTGCGTCATCGCCGCTTCGGTGCTCGGCAACTTCGCCTCCGGTTGGGCCGCCCAGCGTTTCGGCTATCGCCGTGCCTTGGCCGGTTTCTTCGGGGCCTACTTCATCCTGATGGGGCTGACCTTCCTCCTGCCGTGGAGCCTCGCCGCCACCTACGGACTCTACGCTGCGGTGGGCTTCTGCCAGGGCGTCTTCGGCCTCTTCACGATGGCCTTGCCGCCGCTGTTCCCGACGCTGCTCCGCACGACGGGCGCCGGCTTCAGTTACAATATCGGCCGCGTCTTCGCCGCCGCGGGTACGGTGTTCTTCGGCATCTTCGCCAAGCCGGCTGATTTCAGTTCGGTGCTGCTCTACGCTTCGTTCCTCTTCCTGCCGGCCGCCATCCTGGCGATGTGGCTCCCGATCGAAGAGGCTACTTCCTGAGTCCGCCCAGGCCGGCGATCGCCTTGAATTCGGCGGCCGTGACGGGCGTGACGGAGAGACGGTTGCCGGGGCGGAGGATGAGCATCTCCTTCAGCGCCGCGCACTCGCGGAGGTCGGGGAGACCGACGAGCCGCTTGAAGCCCTGGTGGAACGAAACCTCGATGCAGCTCCAGCGTGGGTTGTCCTTAGTCGACTTCGCGTCGTAGTAGTCCGACTTGGCGTCGAACTGCGTGGGGTCGTCGAAGGCTTCCTTCGAGACCTTGGCCACGCCGACGATGCCGGGCTCCTCGCAGTTGGAGTGGTAGAAGAGCACGAGGTCGCCGACCTTCGCCGCACGCATGAAGTTGCGGGCCTGGTAATTGCGCACACCGGTCCAAGGTTCCTTGCCCTTGCGTTCGAGTTCTTGGAAGGAGAACTCGTCGGGTTCGGACTTCATCAGCCAGTGGTGCATGCGGGCAACGTGCAGGGCAGGGCGGCTTTTTCAAGGCAGGGCTGAGGTCTTGCCCTTTCCCTCGCGGCCCGCCTAATCGCCCCGTGCGCCTGCTGGACTCCCATTGTCACCCGGAATACGCCCTCAAGGCGGGCCGTCTCACCGCCTGGGTGGCGGAGTGTCGCGCCGCCGGCGTGGAGGGCGTGGTCGCGATCGGCACGGACCTCAAGGATTGGTCGGAGTATCGCGACCTGGCCTCCGCGCAGCCGGATTTCTTCCGCCACACGGTCGGCCTCCATCCCTGCCACGTCGAAGAGGGTTGGGAAGACATCGTGGCCGCGATCTCGCCGTATTTCGCCGACCGCACCCATCCCGCCGCGCTCGGGGAGATCGGCTTGGATTATTTCCGTCTGCCGGCCGATGTCGCCGAAGCCGAACAGGTCAAGGCCTGGCAGCAGGAGGCCTTCCGCCGTCAGTTGTCGCTGGCCTATCAGTTCGATTGCCCGGTGGTCATCCACTCCCGTCATGCCTTCGATGACTGCGTGCGCCTCATCGACGCCAGCGGCGTGGACTGGCGCAAGGTCGTCTTCCATTGCTTCGTCGAGGGGCCTGAGCAGGTCCGCCAGATCAACCAGCGCGGCGGCCGGGCTTCGTTCACCGGGATCATCACTTACGCCAAGTCCGAGGAGATCCGGCAGGCGCTCAAGGCGCAGGGGCTGGCCCGGCTCATGCTCGAGACCGACGCCCCTTACCTCGCCCCGCAGTCCGTCCGCGGTAAGGAAAATACGCCGGCTTACCTGCCCGAGATCTGCGCCAAGGCGGCGGAGCTGCTAGGGCTGCCGGCGGACGAGGTGGCCGAAGTCGCGACGCGCAACGCCCGCGAGTTCTTCGGGTTCGCCGCGGACTGACACCACATTGTCACGGAGCCGACCCCCGGTGTTCGCACATCCGTGGCATCATCGCCATGGATGTCACCTTCGCCCGCTCCCAACAACACCGACGTACTCAAGGCTCAGCTCGGACCGCTGGCTTGGGCGGAACCGGTCCTCGACCGCTTCTTCAAGGTGCGGGCCTTCGACGCCTTCCTGGAACGCATCCACGCGGCGGGGCGGCCGGATTTCTTCACTTCGGCGATGGAGCAGGCCGGTCTGAGCAATACTTGGAGCGACCAATGCCTCGCGCGCATCCCTAAGTCCGGCCCGCTCGTGGTGGTCGCCAATCATCCGCACGGACTCGCCGACGGGCTGGTCGCGATGGACTTCCTCTTGCGCGCCCGGCCGGATGCGCTCGTCGTCGGCAACCGGTGGCTCAGCCAGATCCCCGGCATCCGCCCCTGGCTCATCGAGGTCAATCCGTTCCGCCCCGACGGCTCCGATCCGGGTAACATCGCCGGCACGCGCCGGATCCTGGCGCACCTGCGCGCGGGAGGCTGCATTCTGACTTTCCCTTCCGGCGAAGTCTCCAGTCTCCGGCTGAAGTCCCGACGCGTGGACGATCCGGTCTGGTCGCCGCAGGTGGTGCGCATGGCCCGCAAGGTCGGCGCTTCGCTGGTGCCGCTGCGGATCGAAGGCCGCAACTCGGGTCTGTTCCAGTCCTTCGGCCTGATCCATCCGCGCCTGCGGACGATGCTGCTCCTGCGAGAATTCCTTTATCACCGGGGCAAGGTGATCCGGTTGCGTACCGCGAATCCGGTGACGCCCGCCCAGCTGGCGGACCATCCCGACGACGAAGAGGCCACGAGTTTCCTGCGGCTACGCTGCGAACTGCTGGCCAGCCGTTCGGGGCCGGACAAGGCGGGCCCCGTCAAGCCCGCCGCCCCGCAGGCGCCGATCATCCCGCCGGTGAACCCGGCATTGCTTCGGGCCGAACTCCAGAGCCTGCCGCCGGAGGACCTGCTGCTGACCAGCGGCGATTTCAAGGTCTACCGCTTCCTCGGCAAGGACCTGCCGCATACCCTCCGCGAGATCGGCCGCCTCCGGGAGACCACCTTCCGTTCGGTCTCCGAGGGTACGGGCCTCGAGTGCGACCTGGACGCTTTCGACGCCTGGTATGACCAGATGGTGCTGTGGGACGACAAGGCCTCGGCGATCGTCGGCGGCTACCGTCTTGGTCCGACGGACCGCATCTTGCCGCTGCAGGGTAAGCACGGCCTCTACACCTCGACGCTCTTCGAGTTCAAGGGCGACTTCTTCCGCCGCATGGACCCCGCCCTCGAGATGGGGCGTTCCTTCATCCGTCAGGAATACCAGCGCAAGCCCACGAGCCTCCCGCTACTCTGGCGTGGCATCGGCCGCTATGTCGTCCGCTTCCCGAAGTATCACCTCCTGTTCGGGCCGGTGAGCATCAATCCGGAATACGGTCAGGCCTCCAAGGAACTCATCCTATCCTATCTGAAGAACAACCGTTCCGCGGATGATCTCCTGCCGCTGGTGCGAGCCAAGAATCCGCCGCGTTCGATGAGCCTGCATGACGCCGATCTCGACGTCCTGCAGCGCTGCGCCTTCGACCTCGAGCATGTCTCGAGTCTCGTGAGCGACCTCGAGCCCGACGCCAAGGCCGTGCCGGTGCTGCTGAAGCATTACCTCAAACTCAACGGCCGGCTCATCGCCTTCAACGTCGACGAAGGCTTCGGCGGCTGTCTCGACGGCCTCATCGTCGTGGACCTGACTCAGACCGATTCCAAGTTGCTCGCGGCCTATATGGGCGACGAGGGCGCGCGGCAGTTCCTGGAGTATCACGACTTCGACGCCGCCAAGCACCAGGCATGAAAAAGGGCGGGCCAGAAGGCCCGCCCTGATCTTTCGATGGCGGCAGGCTCAGGCCTTGGCCAGCGCCTGCTCGAGGTCGGCGAGGATGTCTTCGATGTCCTCGATGCCCACGGAGAGGCGGACGTAATCGTCGGTCACGCCGGCGCTGTCGCGTTCCGCGGCGCTGAGCTGCGAATGCGTCGTCGAGGCCGGGTGGATCGCCAGCGAGCGGGCGTCGCCGATGTTGGCCACGTGGCTGTGCAGGACGAGGGAGTCGATGAACTTGCGGCCGCCGTCGAGGCCGGACTTCAGGCCGAAGCCGACCAGCGCGCCGTAACCATTGGTCAGGTATTTCTTGGCGAGGTCATGATACTTCGAGGACTTCAGGCCGGGGTAGTTGGTCCACTTCACCTTCGGATGGGCTTCGAGGAACTGGGCGACCTTCATCGCGTTGGCGCAGTGGCGCTCCATGCGCAGGTGCAGGGTCTCGAGGCCCTGCAGGAGCAGGAACGCGTTGAAGGGCGAGAGGCAGCTGCCGACGTCGCGGAGGAACTGCAGGCGCATCTTCATGATGAAGGCGATGTTGGCGCCGCCGGCCGGAGCGAAGGCCTTGAAGGCCTCCCAGTGCGGCAGGCCGTGGTAGGACATGTCCGGCTCGGTGAAGCCAGGGAACTTGCCGTTGCCCCAGTCGAAGTTGCCGCCGTCGACGACGATGCCGCCGATGGACGTGCCGTGGCCGCCGATATGCTTCGTCGCCGAGTGGACGACGATGTTGGCGCCGTGTTCGAACGGACGGTTCAGGTAGGGGGAGAGGGCGGTGTTATCGATGATGAGCGGGATGCCGAGTTCCTTGGCGATCTTGCCCACTTCGGCGAAGGGGAAGATGTTCAGGCGCGGGTTGCCGAGGCCTTCTCCGTAGAAAGCCTTGGTGTTCGACTTCACGGCCTTGCGGAAGTTCTCGGGATCGTCGCCGTCGACGAACGACACCTGGATGCCGAGTTTCGGCAGGGTGTAGTGGAAGAGATTATAGGTGCCGCCGTAGAGCTGGGAGACCGAGACGATATGGTCGCCGGCGCCGGCGAGGTTGAGGATGGATGCGGTGATGGCGGCCTGGCCGGAGGAGTGGGCGAGCGCACCGGAACCGCCTTCGAGGGCCGCGAGGCGCTGCTCGAGGACGTCCGTCGTCGGGTTCATGATGCGCGTGTAGATGTTGCCGAGCTCCTTCAGGCCGAAGAGGTTCGCCGCGTGTTCCGTGTCACGGAACTGGTAGCTCGTCGTCTGGTAGATCGGGACCGCGCGCGAACCGGTGGTCGGGTCGGGTTTCTGGCCGGCGTGCAGGGATTTGGTGCCTAGTTTCATGGGGATTGGGTGAGCAGGGTTATCGTGGTTTTTCAACCGGGGGACAAGTCGGAAGCCTGTTTATGACCTTGAGGAAGCCGGGCCGGGCAGGGCATCATCACTTATGCGACTCTCCAGC
The DNA here is from genome assembly GCA_964202105.1 of Opitutales bacterium. GTDB lineage: Bacteria > Verrucomicrobiota > Verrucomicrobiia > Opitutales > UBA953 > UBA953. Next base: position 10,369 of record CAXNHL010000020.1, read on the forward strand.
CTGCTCCTGTTGATTCCCTGGGCTGCCTTCGCCGCCGAATGGCGCGAGGTCTGGCGCGATGATTTCAACGGTGCGGAGCTCGATTGGACGAAGTGGACGGTCGAGGAGAACGGTCACGGCGGGGGCAATAACGAGCTGCAGTACTACCTCGATCGCCCGCAGAATCTCCGCGTCGAAGGCGGCCACCTCATCCTCGAAGCGCGTAAGGAGAAGCTGAACATGGCCGGCGTGCTCAAGGATTACTCCTCCGCGCGGATCCGGACCAAGCGGCGTGCCGACTGGCTTTACGGACGTTTCGAGATGTCAGCCCAACTGCCCGCCGGGAAGGGACTGTGGCCGGCTTTCTGGATGCTGCCTTCCGAGGAGAAATACGGCGGTTGGGCCGCGAGCGGGGAGATCGATATCATGGAGTTCAAGGGTCACGAGCCCGAGCAGGTCCATGGGACGCTGCATTACGGTGCGCCCTGGCCGAAGAATATCTACAAGGGTAAGCCGTATCGCCTGCCGAAGGGCGACTTCACGGACGGTTTCCACGTCTTCGCCCTCGAGTGGGAGCGGGACGCATTCCGCTGGTTCGTGGACGGCGTCCAGGTGCAGGAGCAGAAGGAGTGGAGTTCGTCCGGCGGGCCTTTCCCGGCGCCGTTCGACCAGAAATATTTCCTGGTGCTGAACCTCGCCGTCGGCGGCGGCTTCGGCGGCCCGGTCGGGGCGGACACGCGTTTTCCGGCCCAGTTCAAGGTCGATTACGTCCGTGTGCTCCAGCGGTGAAGCCGTAGTTCCGACTCGCCCAGCAGGGGCAAGGTTCGCTAACTCCACGGCCTATGCCCGTGTTCCTGCATGACACCATGTCCCGCGAGAAGCGGCCGCTGCTCCCGAAGCCCGGCCGCGACATCTATGGCATGTATTGCTGCGGACCCACGGTCTACGGCCCGGCCCACATCGGCAACTTCCGCACCTTCACCGTCCAGGACGTCCTGCGCCGCACCCTCGAGGTCGCCGGCCTGAAGGTGAAGCACGTCCGCAATATCACGGACGTCGACGACAAGACCATCCGCGGCGCCCAGGCCTCCGGCCAGACGCTCGGCGCCTTCACGAAGACCTGGACCGATAAATTCCATGCCGACTGCACGGCCCTGGGGCTCCTACCTCCGCACGTCGAGCCGAGCGCGGTCGAGCACATCCCGCAGCAGGTCGCGATGATCAAGGCCCTCGTCGACCGCGGCCACGCCTACGTCGCCAAGGACGGTTCGGTTTACTTCAAGGTCTGCTCCTGCCCGGATTACGGCAAACTGAACCATATCGATTTCTCCAAGCTCGAGACCCAGTCCGAGAATTCCGCCGGCGAGGCCAATGACGCCGACGAATACGAACGCGAGTCGGCCTCCGACTTCGCGCTCTGGAAGTCCCGTAAGCCCGAGGATGGCGCCAACTTCTGGCCGTCTCCTTGGGGCGAAGGCCGCCCTGGCTGGCACATCGAGTGCTCGGCCATGTCGCTTGCCCACCTCGGCGCCACGTTCGATCTGCACGGCGGCGGCATCGACCTCTGCTTCCCGCACCACGAGAACGAGATCGCCCAGTCCGAATGCGCCACCGGCGTGAAGGGCTTCGCCGCCCACTGGTTCCATAGCGCGCACCTGATGGTCGAGGGCGAGAAGATGTCCAAGAGCAAGGGCAACCTCTACACCCTCGACGAACTGGTCGCCAAAGGCTTCTCGCCGATGGAAGTCCGCTACACGCTGATCTCCGGTCACTACCGCAGCTCGCTCAACTTCACCATGAAGGGCGTCGAAGATTCCCGCTCCGCTCTCGCCAAACTCGAGCGCGGCGCCGACCGTCTCCTGGCCGCCGCCGGTTTCACCCGCGCCGAATTCGTCGCGCCCGCTAAGCAGGAAGTGCAGACCTCCTGGGGTCGCTTCGCCAAGTCCTGGGAAGTCCTACAGGACGACCTGAATATCCCGGGCTGCCTCGGTCAGGTCTTCACCGTGCTCGCCGAGAAGGACGAACCGACGGCCGAACAGGCCCGTCAGGATGTCTCCGGTCTCGCCAAGATCCTGTTCGCCCTCGGACTTCAGCTCTTCGCTGTCAAAGCCGAGGTCGCGATCCCGGCCGAGGTCGCCGAACTCGGCGCCCGTCGCTGGGCCGCCAAGCAGTCCAAGGACTTCGCCGCCGCCGACCAGCTCCGCAAGGACCTGACTGCGCTCGGTTGGACGATGCTGGACCGCAAGGACGGCTACGATCTGAAGAAGGCCTGAAGGGGAGGGCGGCTTGCTCCGTCCTTGCCCTCCGCCTCGGGAAGCCCTAGCGAGTGGGGTCTTCCGCCATGTCCTCCCGCCCGCAGATGACTCCCCTCGAGGAGATCCGTCACTCCGCCGCCCACATGCTGGGCGCCGCCGTGCTCCGCCTGTTCCCCCAGGCTCAGCTGGATATCGGGCCGCCCACCGAGAACGGCTTCTATTACGACTTCGACCTCGACCACACCTTCACGGCCGACGATCTGGTGAAGATCGAGGAAGAGATGCGCCGTATCTCCAAGGAGAACCAGAAGTTCGAGCGCTTCGAGTGCACCCGCGAAGAAGCCGAGAAGCTCATCCGCGAGCGCGGCCAGAACGCCTATAAGATCGGCCGCCTCGGCGACATCCCCGCCGGCGAGACCATCTCCTTTTACAAGAACGGCGAGTTCGTCGACCTCTGCGCCGGCACCCACGTCCGCTACTCCTCTCAGGTCAAGGCGTTCAAACTCCTGCACATCGCCGGCGCCTACCACCGCGGCGACGAGAAGAATAAGCAGCTCCAGCGTATCTACGGTACCGCCTACGCGACCAAGGACGAACTCGAGCAGGCCATGGTCCGCGCCGAAGAAGCCAAGAAGCGTGACCATCGTAAGCTGGGCAAGGAGCTGAAGCTCTTCCACATCGACGAGAAGGT
>CAXNHL010000021.1:0-13132 GCA_964202105.1 Opitutales bacterium
CGCATCGGCGACCTCGTCAACGGCAAGGTCTCCAAGATCGCGAACTTCGGCGCCTTCATCGAGCTCTCCGACGAGATCGACGGCCTCGTGCACGTCTCCCAGCTCGCCGAACAGCGCGTCGAGAACGTCAAGGACGTCGTCAAGGTCGGCCAGGACGTCACCGCCCGCGTCATCAAGATCGACAAGGAAGACCGTCGCATCGGTCTCTCGATCAAGGCCGCGAACTACGACGCCGAGCGCCTGCAGGCCGAAATCAGCAGCTACGACCGCATCAAGGGCCCGTCGACCGGCGGCGCCCCGGCCCCCTCGGCCGGCGGTTCGTCCTCCTCGTCGTCGGGCAGCGGAGACTTCAACAGTCTCGGCGATCTCCTCGACAAGGCCGGCAACTAAGCCTCGTCCGTCAGGACCCAGAACAGACCCCGGGCAACCGGGGTCTTTTTTTGTGCCCATGGGCCGGGGAGCGGCTACGTTCAAGGCATGGTCCCGTTCAAAGGATACGGCCGGCTGAACCGCAGCACGACGCTCGCGCTGGCGGCCGCGGCCGTGGTCCTCGGGGCCGAGGCCGCGGGACTCGTCCCGCCGGACCTGACCGTGGCCATCGCCGTCGGCTGCAAGGTCTACGTACTGCTGCGTGTCCTGCGCGCCCGCATCTCCCCGGCCTACCTGCTCCTCTGGGGCCCGCTCGCCTGGTTCTTCCCGGTGCCGACGGCCCTGTTGCTCTTCGTCTTCGGTGGGCGCAAACACGTGGCGCTCGCCGCCGCCAAGAAGGAGGTCAACCGCGTGGCTTGGCGGCTGTGCGACGCGCCCGACTTCGGCGGCAACCGCTTCCGGCTGCTCGGCGACCGCCACGGGCGCGACACGCTCGAAGCCCTGCGCGCACAGATCCGCGGGGCGAAACGCCGCATCAGCATCGCGACTTACATCCTGAGCGACGACGCCGTCGGCCGCGAACTGATCCGGCTGCTCGCCGAACGCGCGCGGGCGGGCGTGGAGGTGCGGCTGCTCGTGGACGCCATCGGCAGCTTCGGCATCCCCCTCCGCCTCTGCCGACCGCTCCTCCGCGCCGGCGGCGAGGTCGCCCGCTTCAACCCCGCCCTGCCCATGCGCGGCAAGGGTTCGGCCAACTGGCGCAACCATCGCAAGATCGCCGTCTTCGACGGACACGCGGCCATCATCGGCGGACAGAACCTCGGCCTGCGCTACATGGGCGAGACGCCCTCGAATCGCCGCTACCGCGACTGCTCGTTCCTCATCGAAGGCCCGACCGCCGCGACCCTTGAGAGCGTCTTCGTCGCGGACTGGTGCCAGGCCACCGACGAGAACCCGATGAAGTTCGCCGCCGCGCTGCGCGAACGTTCGCCGCACGTCGGCCAGGCGCGCGTGGAGGTCATCGCCTCGGGCCCGGACTGCGAGCAAGACCCGCTCTGGGACACCTACGTCAAGCTGTTCTCCGAGTGCCGTGATTCGATCACGGTCGTCACGCCCTATTTCGTCCCGGACCAGACCTTGTTCACGCTGCTGGCGACCGCGGCCCGCGCCGGCCGCCACGTGAAGATCATGGTCCCGCGCCGCTCCGACCATCGGCTCCTCGATTTCGCCCGCCGCTGGTACCTGCGCAAACTGAAGGAGGCGGGCGCCGAGATCCTGTTCTTCAAGCCGGACGTCCTGCATGCCAAGCTCGTGGTGGTCGACGGCGAACACCTCGTGGTCGGTTCGGCCAACCTCGACATGCGCTCGCTGTTCCTGAACTACGAGATCGGCGCGGTCGTCCGCGACCCGGCCGCGATCGCCGAGGTCAGCACGCTCATCGCCGGCTGGGAGCAGGAATCCACGCGCTACACCGAGGACCTCTACCGACGCAGCCGGACGTGGCTCGGCCGGACCGTCGAGAACATCTCGCACGTGATCGCGCCGCTGCTCTGATCAGCCCAGGAAGGCGTGCAGGCGGACCGCGAGCCCGGTGTCGGGCAGCAGGAAACCGTCATGACCGGCATCCGTGACCACCTCATGGTAGGCGGCGTTGACGCCGACCGCAGTAGCCGCGGCTAGAAGCATGCGTAGCTCGCTGGTCGGATAGAGCCAGTCGCTCGAGAAACCGATGGCGAGCACCTCCGGGCTGTCGGGGGCGAAGAGCTTGCCGGCGGCGGCGCGCGCGGTCAGGTCGAAGCGGTCCACGGCGCGGGTGATACGCAGCCAGCTGTTGGCGTCGAAGCGACGGACGAAGGAGGCCCCTTGGTGCTCGAGGTAGCTTTCGACCTGCCAGTGAACCGGGTCGCCCGAGGCGGCGCCGGGCACCTTGGCGCGGCCGAACTTCTGCTCGAACGAGGCAGGCGAAAGATAGCTGATGTGCGCGAGCATGCGACCCACGGCCAGGCCCGAGTCGGGACCTTCGCCGGGCACGTAATGTCCGCCCCGGAAATTCGGGTCACGCTCGACGCAGGCGCGCGAGACGGCGTTAAGGGCGATCGCCATGGGCGACTGGCTCAGGCCGGCGGCGAGCACGGCGATCCGGCCGACCTCGGCGGGATAATCGGCGCACCAAAGGAGCGCCTGCATGCCGCCCATCGAGCCGCCGACGACGGCATGGAGGCGGGTGATGCCGAGGTGACGGACCACGAGGCGCTGGGCCCGGACGATGTCGCCCAGCGTGATCTCAGGGAAGAAGCCGCCGTAGGGACGGCCCGTACGGGGGTCGGTCGAGAGCGGACCGGTCGAGCCTTGGCAGCCGCCGATGCAGTTCACGCCGATGACGAAGAAACGGTCGGTATCGATGGCCTTGCCGGGACCGACGAAACAATCCCACCAGCCCGGCTTGCGGTCCTCGGCGGCATAGCGGCCGGCGACGTGATGGTCGCCGCTCAGGGCGTGCGGGACGAGGATCGCGTTCGACTTGTCCGGCAGCAGCGTGCCGTAGGTCTCGTAGCGCAAGGTCAGGCCGGGCAGTTCACCGCCGAGCTCCAGAGGGAAAGGCTCCGCGGAAGCGCAATCCTGCCAGGCGACCGGGCAGAGCTCGCGAAGGTTGGGCGGTTGGGCCGGACAGTCGGACATGGACGTATCCAGCCAAGCCAGACCCGGGCGGGAGGCAAGTGGCCATTCGTTGTTGCCTCGTCATAAACCTGCCCAAACCTTGGAAGCCATGTCCCCCGGCCACCGCCACGACGAAGATTGCTGCGGGCCGGGCTCCGGCGACCGTGTCGAGACCGCCCTCCTGCGGATGAAGGAGAAGGCCATGCGGATCACCTCGCCTCGGCTGACGATGCTCCGGGTCCTCGCGGCCGCGAAGCACCCGCTCAGCGCCGAGCAGATCCATGAAGCCGCGGGCGACGACAAACTCGACCTCGTGACGGTCTACCGCAGCCTCGGCGCCATGGACGACGCCGGCATCGTCCAACGCCACCCCCTCGAGCGGGGTCGCAGCCTCTACGCCCTGGTCATTCCCGGACACCATCACCATCACGTCATCTGCCGCCGCTGCGGACGGATCGAACGCCTCCCCGGCTGCGATTCGTCGCGCCTCGAGGCGGCCGCCAAAGCCAAGGGCTTCGGCGAACTGACGCACGTGATGGAAGTCTACGGTATCTGCCCCGCCTGCGCCGCCTCTTCCCATGCCTGATTTTCCCCGCACCGCCTTCCTCCTCGGAGCCGGCCTCGGCACGCGCCTGCGTCCGCTCACCGAAAACTGCCCGAAGCCCCTGCTCCCGATCGCCGGCCGCCCGATGGTCCTGCAGGCGATGGAGAAACTCCGCGCCGCCGGTACGCGCCGCTTCCTGATCAACACGCATCACTGTCCCGAAGCGTGGACGCTCGCCTTCCCCGAAGGACGTTTCGGCGACGCCGAAGTGAAGCTCGTCCATGAGCCCGTCCTGCTCGAGACCGGTGGCGGACTCGCCAACATCGCCGGCCTGCTCGGACCGGACGACCAGGACCTCGTCGTCTGGAACGGCGACATCCTCTCCGGCTGCGACATCACGGCGGCCGTCGCGCATCACCGCGCCAATGGTGGCGAAGCCACGCTGGTGGTCCGCGAAGAGGGCCCGAACCGTAATGTCCGTGTCACCGACGAAGGCGTCGTGACCGACCTGCGCGACCGCCTCGGCCAGCAGGATCCGGCCTACCAATACACCGGCATCTGCGTCGTGACGAAGGCCTTCGCCCAAGGCGTGCCCGCGACGATCGAATCGCTGGTCGAACACTTCCTCCGCCGCACGCAGGCCCAGCCTGGCAGCATCCAAGGTTTCCTCGACGGCTCCGCGACCTGGCATGACCTCGGCACCATCGAGGAATACCAGGCCGTGAAGGCTCAGCAGGAAAAGCCCGTCCGAGGTGCCATCACGCCGGCCGATGCGGCCCGGGCGCACGGCTACGAACTCACCGCCGGCGGCGAAGTCCTCAAGGGCGGCTCCGGTCGTAAGTTCCATCGTCTGCGTAAGCCCAGCGGCGAGACCGCCGTGCTCTGCGTCTACGACGACTCCCGTCCCGAGAACCAGCTTTACGGAGATATCGCCGGCGTGCTCCGCGACCAGATCGGCGTGCAGGTCCCGCAGGTGCTGGCGGCGGACAAGGCCGCGGGCGTGCTCGTGCTCGAAGATCTCGGCGATACCGACCTCTGGTCCCTCGCCCAAGGCGCCGAGTTCCCGTGGGCGCCTTTCGCCTCCGCGCTCGAACAGGTCGCCGGCATCCATCGCCACGGCGTCGACGCCTTCGCCGCCGCGGGCGTGCCGCTCATGGAGGCCTTCGGTCCGAACCTCTACCAGTGGGAGCGCCAATACTTCCAGGACAACGCGCTCGGCGGCCGCAAGCCCGACCGCGGCGTCACCGACGAGATGGCCTCGCTCGCCAAGGAGCTCATGGGCCAGCCCGTCGTCACGATCCATCGCGATTTCCAGTCGCAGAACATCATGGTGCGCGACGGCTCCGCCTGGCTCGTCGACCTCCAGGGCCTGCGGCACGGCTGCATGTTCTACGACTACGCCTCGCTCGCCTTCGATCCGTACCTCAAGCGCACGGACATGGACCTCTGGCGCATCGAGATCGAGGACCACGCGCGCGAAGTCTCCGGCTGGAAGGGTTCCAGCGACGAGTTCTCGCACCTCTTCCACGTCGCCGCGACGCAGCGCCTCCTGCAGGCCTGCGGCGCCTACGGTTTCCTCGGCCACAAGAAGGGCCGGCCGGAATACCTCGCGCATCTGCCGCAAGGCCTGCGCAACCTGACGATCGCCGCCTCCCTCTGCGGGAAGCGACGGATCGCCCGGCTGGCGGAAGAACTCGCGGGCGCCCCGACGAAGGTCAGCCGTTGACCTTGTCGTCGAGGAAGCGGACGACCTCCTCTTCCGTCATGCGCACCTGCTCCAGCGTGTCGCGGTCACGGACCGTGACGCCGGCGCCCTTCTCGATCGTGTCGAAGTCGATGGTGATGCCGTAAGGCGTGCCGATCTCATCCTGGCGGCGGTAGCGGCGGCCGATGGCGCCGGCGGCGTCGTAGAAGACGTTGTGGCGCTTCTTGAGGCGGCGGTAGAGGGCCTCGGCGCGCTCGACGAGCTCGGGCTTGTTCTTCACCAGCGGGAAGATCGCGGCCTTGAACGGGGCGACGCGGGCCGGGAGGCGGAGCACGACGCGCTTCTCGCCCTCGACCTCGTCCTCATGATAGGCCGTGGTGAGGAGCGCGAGGAACACTCGGTCGACGCCGACGGAGGGCTCGATCACGTGCGGGATGTAGCGGGCCTTGGCGACCTCGTCGAACCAGTCGAGCTTCTGGCCGGAGACGTTGCTGTGCTGGGTCAGGTCGAAGTCGCCGCGGGCGGCGACGCCCTGGAGCTCCTGCACGCCGAAGGGGAATTCGAACATGATGTCCGTGGTGCCCTTGGAATAGTGGGCGAGCTTCTCGGTCGGGTGCGGGTAGAGGGAGAGCTTCGCGCGCGGGATGCCGATGGACTCGAACCAGGCGAGGCAGCCTTCGATCCAATCCTTATGGGCGGTCGACCAGTCCGCGGCCGGCGAGATGAAATACTCGATCTCCATCTGCTCGAACTCGCGGGAGCGGAAGATGAAGTTGCGCGGGTTGATCTCGTTGCGGAACGCCTTGCCGATCTGGGCGATGCCGAAGGGCAGCTTCACGCGGCCCGTGTCGACGACGTTCTTGAAATTGATGAAGATGCCCTGCGCGGTCTCCGGGCGGAGGTAGGCGGTGGCCGACGCGTCCTGCATGGCGCCGACATACGTCTGGAACATCATGTTGAACGAGCGGGGCGGCGTGAGCGAACCCGGCTTGCCCGTGGCGGGCGAAGGGACGAGCGCGTGCTCCTCGGGCTTGGCCTCGGTGTAATCCTTGAGCACGACCGGCTCGAGGGCGCCCTGCTTGGCGAGCTTGCGCTTCATCTCGTTGGCCATCTCGTCGGCCTTGGCCTGCATGCCGTCGTCCTCGAGGACGGAGACATAGCCGATCGTCTCGCCGGCGACGCGCACCGGGGCGAAGAAGAGCTGGTCGGCGCGGTAGCGCATCTTGGACTCCTTGCAGTCGACGAGCGGGTCGGTGAAGTTGTCGATGTGGCCCGAAGCCTTCCAGGTGGTCGGGTGGTGGATGATCGAGGAATCGAGGCCGACGATGTCGTCGCGGCGGTGGACGAAATCCTGCCACCAAGCCTGCTTGATGTTGTTCTTCAGCTCGACGCCGAGGGGACCGTAGTCGAAGAAGCCGTTGAAGCCGCCGTAGATGTCGGAGGAAGGGAAGACGAACCCGCGGCGTTTGCACAGGTTGATGATGGATTCCATCTTGTCGGTCGGGTCGGCCATGGCGGGTAAATGCCCCTCACCTATCCCCGCTCCGGGGGTCCGCCGCAAGCCTGTTCCCTCAGCGGGGCTGGGGCTCGGTCGTCAAGCCGGCGGCCTTCTTCTTCCAGGTCCGCGCACCTTCGGAGACGGCGCGAAGAACCCCCGAAACATCGCCGGCGGCGGCGGTCATGCTCGCCTGCGAACCCTCGAGGGCCGCGCCGAAAGAAGCGAGGGCCGTGGCCGCATCGGCGAGGCGCACCTGGAGGACGGCGAGCGTCTCGTCGTCCAACCCGCGTTCCGCCTTCTCGACGGCGGCGCGGAGCCGGCCGGAGGCCTCGGCGAAACGCAGCGCGCGTTCGCCCAGGACTTCGGCCGCGGTCGCTTCGCGGACGGCCGAGGTGCGGGCCACCAAGTCGGCGGAGAAGCGGGCGGCCCGCGCTGGGTCCGCCGAGACCAGCCAGCGGTCGAGGTCACGGTCGAGTTCGGCGGCCAGACCGACGAGGTCCGCCTCGGCCAGACGCTCGAGCTGATCGACGAAGCCTTCGAGCCGTCGACCGAAAGCCTCGCCGACCGGCGGGATCTCATCGCGCCGCAAGGCGGTCGTCGGCGGGGGCGCGGCGGCGTCCCAGACGAGTTCGACCTGGAGCAGACCGGAAGCGGGATTGACGGTGATCAGGCGGGCGCGGAGACCACGGGCGACCTCTTCGCCGAGCCGATCCCCGCGGAGACGATCGGCGAAACCACGGTCTTCGAGCGCCGTGGGATCGACGCTCAGGCTGACGAGCGGACGCAGGCGACCGTCCGCATCGAGGTCGAGGCCGATGGAGACGACCTGCCCGACCGTGACGCCATTCACGCGCACCGGCGTGCCGGTGGCGATGCCCTCGACGGAGAACGCTGGGCGGAAGACGAGGGTGACGAGCGGAGCGGACCACGCGCGCCACCACGCGAAAGCGGACCACAGGAGTCCCGCGACCAGCACGGCCAGCATCAAGCCGCCGAGCGCGCGTCGGCTCATCCGGCGGTCTGGGGATAGCTACCGAGCCATTTCACGACCTCACAACGGGGCTTCAGTTCGCCGATGGCGGCCTGCACCGCCGGTGCCTCCCAGTGTCCCGGGAAATCGATGAAGAAGAGATACTCCCAGGCGCGCCGATGGCTTGGCCGCGACTCGATGCGGATCAGGTTGATGCCGCGGTCCGAGAAGGCCGCGAGCGCGCCTTGCAGAGCGCCCGGCTCATGCTTGAGGGTGAGGACGACGCTGGTCACCTCCTCGGGCGCGCCGACCGCGTTGGCGGCCTTGGCGATGACGAAGAAGCGCGTGGCGTTATCGCGGCGATCCTGGATGCCGCGGGCGAGGATGGGGACGCCGCGTGATTCGGCGGCAGTGGCGGACGCGACGGCGGCCTGGCCTTGGGGCGAGCGCGCGACGAGTTCGACGGCGGCCGCGGTGCTGTCGGTCTCGACGAGCGCGGCGGCGGGCAGATGACGGGAAAGCCAACCGCGGCACTGGGCGAGGGCGATGTCCTTGGAGAGCACCTTGGTCACCTGGTCGAGCGGCCCCTGGCCGACGAGGCATTGCTCGACCGACAAGGTGACCTGCGCGACTACCTTCAGATCGGACTCCGCGAGCAGGTCGAGCGAGTGGCTGACGACGCCCTCGGTGGAGTTCTCGACCGGGACGACGCCGTAGGAAGCCTCGCCGGATTCGACGGACGCGAAGACATCACCGATGGCGCGCAGGGGCAGCGAGGGCACGCTGGTGCCGAAGGCGCGGATCTGTGCCTGCTGGGTGAAGGAGCCTTCGGGTCCGAGGTAGGCGACCGGCTTGGCCATCTGGGCGCCGATGGAGAGCGAGATGATCTCGCGGTAGACGGCGCGGAGGCCGGAAGCCGGGATGGCGGGGGCGGCTTCGGTGATCGAGCGCAGGAGCTGCTCTTCGCGCTGCGGGGCGTAGACCGGCGCGCCGGACTTCAGCTTGGCTTCGCCGATGGCACGGGCCACCTGCAGACGTTCGCCGAGCAAGCGAAGGATCTCCCGGTCGATGCGATCGACCTCGCGACGATGGTCTTCGAGGCTCATGCGCTGGGGGTCTCGGGCTCGGGCGGCGGCTCGGTCGCGACCGCGGCGGCGGATTGGTCTTCGAGCGGCAGGCCGACTTCGGCATCGCCGACTTCGACCGGCGTCGTGGCGCGCGTGATCCATTCCGAGATCTGCGCAGGCGAAAGGACGTCGGAGGCGGGAAGTTCGCCGAGGGAACGCAGGCCGGTGAAGTCGAGGAACTTGTCGGTCGTGCCGTACTGCAGCGGACGGCCCGGAAGATCGGCGCGGCCCGTGACGGCGACGAGCTCAAGCTCGAGCAGGCGGGTGAGCGCGCTGTCGACGGAGACACCGCGGATGGCTTCCATCTCGGAGCGAGTGACCGGCTGGCGGTAGGCGACGATGGAGAGCGTCTCCAGCGAGGCCGGGCTGAGGCGCTGCGGGCGGGGCTCGCCGCGGAGCAGGCGGACCCAATCGGCGTAGGCCGGAGAGATCACGAGGCGGAAGCCCTCCGGTCCCTGCAGGATACGACAGGCGTCATTGGCTTCGCGCATCTCGGCTTCGAGGGCGTCGACGGCTTCACGGATCTGGGTCGCCGTCAGCAAGGTCGGCACCTGGTCGATGATGTCCTGGATGATTTCCTGGACGGGCGGTCCGGCGGGCAGGACGGTGGGCTCACCGGAAGCTTCCAGCAGGTCGGGCTGCTTCTCGGCGGCGGCCTGGGCATGGTAGCGCTGCACGACCTTCTGGATGTCCTTGATGGACACCGACTCGGAGGTCGAGAACAGGAGCGCCTTGATGATTTTCTTGAGATTGAATTCCACGGGACGAAGGGGGTCTTAAATCGGATTGTAAGGGAGCGTAAGGGCGGTTCAGTGTCCGGCTCCCTGCCCTCTTATCTAGGGGGCTACCATCCCCTGACAACCGCAGACTTTTCACATCCCATGAGCACTCCCGAGCACGCCCGCCAACACTCCGCCGCCGTCGTCGATGGCCCCGATCGCGCCCCCAGCCGAGCGATGCTCCGGGCGGTGGGCTTCAACGACGCCGACTTCCAGAAGCCCGTCGTCGGCATCGCCTCGACCTGGTCCATGGTCACCCCCTGCAACATGCACATCGACCGCCTGGCCACCGAAGCCGCCAAGGGCGCCGACGCGGCCGGCGGGAAAGCGGTGATTTTCGGCACCATCACCGTTTCCGACGGCATCTCGATGGGCACCCCCGGCATGCGCTATTCGCTCGTCTCGCGTGAGATCATCGCGGACTCCATCGAGGCCGTGACCGGCGCCGAAGGCTTCGACGGCCTCGTCACCATCGGCGGCTGCGACAAGAACATGCCTGGCTGCGTCATGGCGATGGCCCGCATGAACCGCCCCTCCGTGTTCGTCTACGGCGGCACCATCGTCCCCGGCCTGCATAAGGGCAAGGCCGCCGACATCGTCACCGTCTTCGAAGCCGTCGGCCAGCACGCCGCGAAGCAGATCGATGACGCCGAGCTCAAGGAGATCGAGAAGTGCTCCATCCCGGGCGAAGGCTCGTGCGGCGGCATGTACACCGCCAACACCATGGCCTCGGCCATCGAAGCCATGGGCCTGAGCCTGCCCGACAGCTCCGCGCAGCTCGCGAACTCCAAGGACAAGCTGGTCGACTGCGCACGCGCCGGCCAGGCCGTGCTCGACTTGCTCAAGAAGAACATCCGTCCGCTGGACATCATCACCAAGAAGTCGATCGAGAACTCGATCGTCACCGTGATCGCCCTCGGCGGTTCGACGAACGCCGTCCTGCACCTCATCGCCATCGGCCACTCCGCGGGCATCAAGATCACCCTCGAAGACTTCGAACGCATCGGCCGCAAGGTCCCGGTGCTGGCGGACCTCAAGCCCAGCGGCAAATACAACATGGCCCACTTCGTGCGCATCGGCGGCCTCCAGCCGCTGCTCAAGATGCTCCTGGACGCCGGCCTGCTCCATGGCGACTGCATGACCGTCACCGGCAAGACCGTGGCGGAGAACCTCGCGAACGTCGGCCCCTACTCCGCCGACCAGGACGTGGTGCGTCCGCTCAGCAATCCGATCAAGGCCGACAGCCACCTCCGCGTCCTCCGCGGCAACCTCGCCCCGGACGGCGCGCTCGCCAAGATCACGGGCAAGGAAGGCAGTTCGTTCACCGGCCACGCCATCGTCTACGAGTCCGAGGAGGCTTCGCTCCGCGGCATCCTCGACGGCGAAGTGAAGGACGGCCACGTGATCGTCATCCGCAACGAAGGCCCCCGAGGCGGCCCTGGCATGCGCGAGATGCTCGGACCCACCAGCGCCGTCATGGGCAAGGGCATGGGCAAGACCGTGGCGCTGATCACCGATGGTCGTTTCTCCGGCGGCAGCCACGGTTTCGTCGTCGGCCACATCTCGCCGGAAGCCGCGGTCGGCGGCCCGCTCGCCATCGTGCAGAACGGCGATCGCATCCACATCGACGCCGTGAAGAACGAACTCAACCTCGGGCTGACGGACGAAGAGATCGCCCGCCGCCTCAAGGATTGGCAGCCCGCCCCCTGTAAGGAAAAGCGCGGCGTGCTGGCCAAATACGCCAAACAAGTGAAGTCGGCCTCCGAAGGCGCCATCACCGACGGCGACTGAGGCCTTCCTGAGCGGAAATGAAAGGGCGGACGCCTCGGCGGACCGCCCTTTTTGTTGCAAGCCCTTCGGCGCCGGGAGAGTATCGGAACATCGTGGCCTCCTCCTTCGACCTCTACCGCCAGCAGCTCCTCAACTTCCCTGAACTCGGCGTCTCGCTCGACTTCAGCCGCGCGCCCGCGCCGGCGGGCTTCGCCGAGAAGATGGCGCCGGCCATCGCCAAGGCCTTCGCCGACATGGCCGCTTTAGAAAAGGGCGCCGTCGCCAATCCCGACGAGAAACGCATGGTCGGCCACTACTGGCTGCGCGCGCCTGAACTCGCGCCCGACGCGAAGATCGCCGCCGCGGTGAAGGCGGCCGTCGAAGCCATCGCCGGTTTCGCCGCGCAGGTGCACGCCGGCCAGGTCAAAGGCTCCGCCGGCAAGTTCACCGACCTCCTCTGCATCGGCATCGGCGGCTCGGCCCTCGGCCCGCAGTTCGTGGCCGACGCGCTCGGCGGCAAGGCGGACAAGCTCCGCGTCCACTTCATCGACAACACCGACCCCGACGGCATCGACCGCGTCTTCGACGCCCTCGGCGGCCGCCTCGGCTCCACGCTCGCGATCGTGACCTCGAAATCCGGTAGCACGCCGGAGCCCCGCAACGGGCAGCTCGAAGCCGCGCTCCGCTGGAAGCAGGCCGGCCTCTCCTTCGCCGCGCACGCCGTCGCCGTCACCGGCGAAGGCAGCCAGCTCGACCAAGTCGCCGCCACCGAGAAGTGGCTCGCCCGCTTCCCGATGTGGGATTGGGTCGGCGGCCGCACGAGCGAGATCGGCCCGGTCGGACTCCTGCCGGCCGCCCTGCAAGGCCTCGACATCCACGGCCTGCTCGCCGGTGCGCGCGAGATGGACGCCTTGACTCGCGTCCCGGACGCCGCGCGGAATCCCGCCGCCGCGATGGCGCTGGCCTGGCATCACCTCACCGAAGGTCGCGGCTCCAAGGCCATGGTGGTGCTCCCTTACAAGGACCGACTCCTGCTCTTCTCCCGCTACCTTCAGCAGCTCGTCATGGAGTCGCTCGGCAAGGAGCACGACCTCCAAGGCCGCCAGGTCTTCCAAGGCCTGACCGTCTACGGCAACAAGGGATCTACCGACCAGCACGCCTACGTGCAGCAGCTCCGCGACGGTGTGAATAACTTTTTCGCCGTCTTCATCGAAGTCCTGAAGGACCGCGAAGGCGCCTCGCCCGAAGTCGAGCCCGGCGTGACCTCCGGCGACTACCTGCAGGCCTTCCTGCTCGGCACCCGCGAAGCCCTTTCGGGCAGCGGACGCGCCAACATCACCATCACCCTGCAGCAAGTGGACGCCCGGGCCATCGGCATGCTGATCGCGCTCTTCGAGAGGGCCGTGGGTCTCTACGCCAACCTCCTTGGCATCAACGCCTACCACCAGCCCGGCGTCGAAGCCGGCAAGAAGGCCGCCTCCGAGACCCTCAAAATCCGCGCCGCCGCCCTGGCCGCCTTGGCCAAGTCCAAGGGCAAATGGCTCTCCGCACGGCAGGTTTGCGAGGAAATTGCTCTTGAGGGGCAGGAGGAATTGGTGTTCAAAGTCCTCCTGCACGTTTCCGCCAACCCCGGCGCGATTACTCGACAGGACTCTCCTGATCCCGGGCTTACCCTCTTCCGTCACTCCTAACCCCTCTCCCCTACCCCATGA
>CAXNHL010000022.1:0-12998 GCA_964202105.1 Opitutales bacterium
TTGGTGCGCACCTTGGCGGCCCAGCGGCGGACGGCCGCGACCGCGTCACGGTGCAGGTTGGCTTCAGGCCGGACGAAGGGCGGCGGCTCGGGCGTGAGGCCGAGCAGGTCGTGGATGACGAGGATCTGGCCGTCGCAGCCGCGACCGGAGCCGATGCCGATGGTCGGGACGGAGACCGCTTCGGTGATCTTCGGCATGAACGCTTCGTCTACGCATTCGACGACCATCGCAAACGCGCCCGCGGCGGCGACCGCCTGAGCGTCGATGAGGATCTTCTTCTGGTCTTCGGGCGTCAGGCCACGGCGACGATATCCGGCAGAGTGGACGCGCTGCGGGAGCATGCCCACATGACCCATGACCGGGATGCCGGCGTCGACGAGCCGGGCGATCGCCGGGGCGAGGGAGGCGCCGCCTTCGATCTTCACCGCTTTGACGCTGCCTTCCTGCAGGAAGCGTCGGCAGTAGCCGAGAAGTTTGGGGAAGCTGTCGTGCGCCAGGCCGAAGGGCAGGTCACCGACCACAAGCGCTTCGGTCTTCGCGCGGACCACCGCGGCGGAGTGATGGATCATCATGTCCAAGGTCACGCCGACCGTATCCGGTAAGCCGAGGACCGCGTTACCCAAGGAGTCGCCGACGAGGATGAGGTCGGCGCCGCCGGCGTCCGCGATGCGGGCCGTGCTCACATCGTAGGCCGTGAGGCAGACGATGGGCCGGACGCCTTTGAGGGCGCGGAGGGACCGGGTGGTGGACTTCACGCCTTGGGCTTACCCAGAGACGCTCCGCTTGTAAAGCGTGGGTAAAGGGTGTAAGGTGTCCCGGTGTGGCGTCGTTTCCTCAGTCTGTTCCGTAAGCCCGACTATCGGGTCAACGCCTACGCGCACCGGGACCTTTCCTCGCAGACCCGGCTGGCCTGGCACGCGCGGCTGAAACTCCTGCTGAGCGCCCGCCGGGGTCTCGATCATGCCGATGAGACGCCGGTGCTCTGGGCTCGTCACCGCAAGTGGCTGCTGCTCGTCCTCGGGGCGCTACTCGCGTGGTTCCTCGTCGAAAGCGCCGCCGGCTGGGGCTTCTACGAAGGCTGAGCCACCTTAACGGCGGGCCTTCCAGCCGTAGTCACGATACTTCCACGACCATGTGCCGTCGCGGCGGCAGGTCACCGTGCCGAAACCTTCGGGCTTACCGAACACCGGGCCTTTCCACCACATGCCGGAGACCGCGCCGCCCTGAAGGTAGGTGACCTTGCCGATCTCGATGCGCTCGACGACGTGTCCGTGGCCGCTGAGGACCAGCTGCAGGTTGTAGTCGTCGAAGAGTTTCCGGAAAGTGTGCAGGTTACGGACGATGGCTTTGCCGTCGAGGCGATGGTCGGGGCCTTTGAGCACCTGATGCCAGGTCGTGTAGAAAGGAATGTGCGTGACCATCACGATCGGCTTCGCGCGGCCCGTGGCGGCGAGATCCTGTTTCAGCCAGGCGAGCTGCGCGTCATCGATCCAGCCTTCGTAGTCGAGCGTCTCCTTGTCCTGGCCGATCGAATCCAGGATGATGAAGTGCCAGCCCTTGTGGTCGAAGCTGCGATAGGTACGTTCGAGACCGAAGCGTTCGGCGAAGAGTTTCTTGCCGTAATCCTGATCCGTCGGCTTCACGAGCGAGCGCGCGGACCAGCCGACGACGTCATGGTTGCCGATCGTGTGGTGGACGGGCAGGGCGAGCTCCTTGCTGCATTCGTCGAAGACCTTCCATTGCTCGCGGATGCGGTCCATGCCGACGTCGAGCGCGTCGAAGATCAGGTCGCCGCCGGTCAGGACGAAGTCGGCCGGCGTGGCGAGGCGGTTGACCGCGCGCAGGCATTGGCGGAACCCTTCGGGGGCGCCGAGCTCGGGCTGGACGTGGATATCGGTCAGGAAGGCGAAGTCGAAGGACTCCGGTTCGGTCGGCGCGGCGAAGGCCTGCGCCGCCAGTCCGGCCAGCACGCTGGTTCCGAGGAAGCGACGGCGGTCCATCATCGTCTCAGGCCGGGCCGAAGCCGAAGAGGTCGAGGCCGAGCTGCTTGGCGCGCGCGATGACCGCGGGTTTGTCGATGAGGATGACCGCGTCGGCTTCGAGCGCGGCCTTAGCCACGCCGCCTTCGGCCATGCTTTCGAGCGTCTTCACGCCGATGCAGGGCACGTCGAAGCGCCAATCTTGCTCATGCTTCGCGGTCTTGGTGAGCAGCATCTCCTTGCCGCCCGTCTGCGCGCAGCGGCGGAGCATGTTGTCGGTGCCTTCGAAAGCTTCGACGGCGATGACGGTGCCTTTCGCCGTGACGACGGATTGGCCGACATCGAGGCGGGCCATCTCGCGGGCCATGCGCGTGCCGAATGCCAGCTGCTCGTCGGCGATGCCGCAGACCCAGCCGGTCATGCAGCCGGGCGAGGCCAGGTGGTCGTCGAGGTAGACGCGCGCATCGAGCATGCGGACGCCGATCTTCTCGATCTCGGCGGAGATGGCGCCGAAGATCGTCTCGGCATTACGCTCCTTGAGCGAGGCCATGAGCGCGATGAGCTTCAGGTCGGGCACCATGCCCGTGAAGAGTTTGCGCGGCGTGACCTGGCCGGCCATGACCGCGCCCGCCGCGCCGAGTTCCTGGAGGGCGTCGAGCATCTGGCCGAGCTTGCCGACCGGGATCGGGCGGTGGTCGGCCGGATCGAACGCGGCGATGAGGGCCGGGTCGGTTTCTTCTTCGAAAGACACCAGCTTGATCTTGGCGCCGCGGGCGCGGGCGCACTCGACGAGCAGGGCGGGGTAGCGGCCTTTGCCGGCGATCACCACGACGGTCTGCGAGGGAGCGAAGTCCGGGGGGAGGAATCGTGAGGCGACCGCCATGGGGTGAGTGTTTCGGTGGAAGGGCTCGGGCTCAAGCCTGCTTTGGGTTGCCACCGGCCCCGCGGCGGAACGTAATGCGACATGCCTGCTGCCATCGGCATCCTAGGTGGGACCTTCGATCCTCCGCACGCGGGGCATGTGGCCGCGGCCGTGGCCGCGCACAAGCAGCTCGGTCTGGACGAAGTCCGCATCATCCCCGCGGGTCAGGCGCCTTTGCGTACCGGCGCCCCCGTGGCTTCCGCCGCCGACCGTGTCGCGATGTGCCGGCTCGCTTTCGCGGAGCATCCGTGGGCTGTCGTCGACGACCGGGAGACCCGGCGCGCGGGTACGAGCTGGTCCGTGGAAACCGCCCGCGAACTCGCGCGCGAACATCCGGACGCCTTGCGGGTCTGGGTCCTCGGAGCGGATCAGCTCGCCCGGCTCGACCGCTGGAAGGATGTCGTCGAACTTTGCGGTCTCGTCGAATTCGCCGTCCTGTCGCGTGACGGCATCTCGACCTTGCCGCCGCCGACCCTGGCCGCGGTCATCCGCCTGACGGTGTTGAAGGCTCCGCCGGTGCAGGTTTCGTCGACCGCGCTGCGCGAAGCCTTGCGTCGCGGTGATTCGCCCCGAAACGGCTTGCCCCTAGGCGTCGCCCGCCACATCGATGAGCGCTCCCTTTACCAAGCCTGACCATGTCCGCCCTTAAAAAGAAGACCACCAAGAAGACCCCCGCCCGCCCGGCCGCGAAGTCCAAGTTCAAGGGCCGCGCGCCCGCCAAGGGTGGTAAGCCCGCGGCTCGTCCGGCTCGCCGCATCATCCCGGCGGTCCCACCCCTGAAGGCCAAGAGCCGCGGAGAGAAGACCGCCGCCAAGCCGATGGTCGTCCTGCCCAAGCTGCCGGCTCACCTCGTCACCGCCATCCGCGCGCTCGATGACAAGAAGGCCGTCGAGATCCGCGTCCTGGAGATGGGCCAGATTTCCTCCGTCGCCGATTTCCTCGTGATCGCCACCGGCACTTCCGAGCCGCACCTGCGCGCCTTGCGCATCGCCCTTGAGCAGGCGCTCGACGAAGTCGGCGTGACTTGCCGCTCCGAATCCCAGCGCGACAGCGGCTGGACGGTCGTCGACGCCTTCGACGTGCTCTTCCATGTCTTCCGCGAGGACATCCGTAAGAGCTACGCCTTGGAAGCCCTCTGGAAGGACGGACTGGACATCCCGGTCTCGGCCATCCTGAAGGCCTGAGGGGGAAAGCATCACCCGGTGGTGGTAGTGGGCAGGATCGAACTGCCGACCTAGGGCTTATGAGTCCCTCGCTCTAACCAACTGAGCTACACTACCGAAAAACCGAGTTCGGTCAGTCCAGCCCAGCCCTTTGGACTCGTCAAGCCGATTGAGGTTCAGGGGCGGGCCTGGACGATGATCCAGAAGCACCAGAGCCACAGAAGCAGACCTAGGCAGGCCAGGACGAGGGAGAGGCTCGCTTGGGTCTGCCTGATCTCCGCCAGGCCTTCCTGGTCGAGGGTACGTCCGATCCGGCGCACGAAGGTGACCGGGAGGAAGCAACCCAGCGCGGTGGTGAAGGTCAGCAGGATGAAGAGCGAGATCGGCGGCGTCTCCGGGGACACCACGTGCCAGGCGTAGACCGCGAGCGCGAAGAGCGGAGGCAGCAGGAACGTCGAGCCGCACCAGAGGTAGCCGGCGCGCACGGCGCGTTCGAGGTTCTCGCCGGCGACCGAGCGACCGGCGTCGGGCAGGAGGCCGGAGCCGTCTTCGCTACTGAAGCCGGGCGGGGGCGGCGGCTGGTCGCCGGGCGCGATTTCGGCGGAAGGCGAGATCACGCGTGCCAGGCCGGGGCCGCGGAGATGATCGCGGAGCGTCATCCATCGGCCGTCGACCTCGATGTTGTGCAGGAGGCTGATCTCGCCGGCGCGGAGCAGTTCCTGGACGCGGGCGAGCGGGAAGGGACCGGTCACGGCGCCTTTCCAGCGGAGTCGGAATGCGTTCGTCGGGGCCATGGTCAGAGGTCGCGCCCTTGGAGGAGGGTCTCCCAGCCGCCGTCGGGCGGGTTGAGTCCCTTGGGAATGCCGGCGGCTTCGGCCGCTTCGGCGACCAAGGCGGGATAACGCAGGAGCGGCGAGAGCGGCGCGGCGTCGGCGACGCGCTTCGGCAGGCCGTCTTCGCCGACGCGGAAGAGCACCGCGACCTTGCCGTCGTTATCGAGGCCGAAGAGGGCGCTGCCTTTCGTCGCTTCGCGGAGGCGCGGCGTGCCGTCGCGGCCGACCATGCCGGCGAACACCAGGCGGCGGTTGCGCAGTTGGGCGAAAGTCGCGCGCCAGAAGCGCGCTTCCTCGGCGTAGCCCGCGCCGCCTTGCGGCACGAGGAAGGCGCGGAGTTCGCCCTTCACGTCGGCCCACTTGTCGCGGAAGAGATAGTCGTAAGGCTCGAGGGCGTTCTGCGTGATGCGACGCAGCTGCTCGGAGTCGCGCTGCGCGCTCGGGGAGAAGATCAGGCCCCAGGCGTCGGGGCGGCCGCCGGCGAGCCGGTAGAGTTCCTGGAGCTGGAACGCGCGGAGCTCAGGGTAGGGCGAATCGCTGCGGCGGACGCGTTCCATCGTGCGCAGGGGCGGCTCGAGCAGACGGCCGGAGCGCGCGTCCTGGAAGCGGGTGATCTGGCGGATGAAGTCGAGTTCCGGGATGGGCGCGAGCGCGGTGAGTTCTTCGCCGTTGCGGAACCCGTTGTTGAATTCGCGCCGGCGCCAGGCGCCTTCGACCACGACGCCGTCCCGGTTGAGCTCCTTGGCCTTCTGCGTGAACTCGGCGCCGTCGGTGAAGGTGTTCTTCGTTTCGACGACCTCGCCGACCACGTAGACGCTGCGTCCGGGCGTGACGCCGCGGACGGAATACAGGCTCAGGGTCGCGCGCCGCAGGCTGTCCGCGAGGGAAGTGTCCGACAGTCGGCGCAGGAGCCTCTGTTCGGCGTCCGTGAGCACGGTGGGATGGAAGATCCCCTGCGGGTCGGCGGTCGCGGCGGCGTCCCACATCGCGGCCACGCGGGGCGCGAGGATGGGGCGGGGCAGGGACTGCAGCGTCGGCGCGTGCGTGAAGACGAAGGAGGCGCGGTTGCCGAGGTCGGTCTTGCCGCCGGCGTTGTTGGCCGAGGCATCGGCGAGGGCCGCGAGGTAGCTGCTGAGGTCGCTCGCGGCCTCCAGCGCGCGCAAGGCCGCGGCGACCTTGCGTTCGCCCGCCAGGCGGCTTTCGCCGACTTCGGCGGCGGCTTCGGCGGAGTCGAAGTCGCGGTCGCCGGCCTCGCGGAGGACTTTGATCAGCAGGCGCAGCCGTTCAAGGGTCTCCATCGCCGCCACGGGGTCGGCGATCGTGGTGTTGTCCCGGACGGCCTTGTTCAAGGCCGTCGTCCGCGTATCGAGTTCCTGACGGAGCTTGCCGAGATGGCTCTGGCTGGCCGCCGCGAGGACTTCGGGTTCGGGCAGCACGCTCTTCAGCCGTTCACGGAGGGCCGGGGCGGCTTCGCCCAAGGCCTTGAGGTAAGCCGTGCTCCGGCGCGCGACTTCGGCGACGTTACCGTCGTTGACGCCGTTGCGGGCGGACTCCGCCAGCTGCCGGGCTTCGAGGCGGAGCTTCTGCTCGAGCGCCGACTGCTTGTCGAGCGTCTCGCGGAGCGGACGCGTCTCCGCCTTGCGTTGTTCCAGGTCGGCCGCGTTGCCGCCGCGTTCGAATTCATCCAACGCGCGGCGGGCGGCCTCGTGGTCGTAGAGTTCGACGAGCCGGGCGGCTTCGGAGAGGCGGCCGAGGGTCTCCTCCTCTTGCTGGCGCTGCAGGTTGATGGCGACGACGGTGCCCACGATGAGCAGCAGGCCCACGACCCACGAAGAGGTAAGGAGCAGGTAGCGTCGGTTGAGGCGCATCCGCGTGGCCTGACGGAGGGCGCGGGCTTCGCGGAGCAGGCCTTCGGGCATTCTCTCGGCGTGCGGCGTCGCGCGTTCGATCCAGGCGCTGAGGCGCACGATGAGGATCGCCGGCGACGAACCGCGGGCGGCCTCCTGGCCGAGCACGTGCCATTCCTCGAGCAGGCTTTCGAGGGCCGAGCGGAGGCTGGCCTCGGCCTCGGCGGTCGCGGCGAGTTCGCCGGCCCACGCTTCGAGTTCGGCCATCTGCGCGAGCAGTTCCCCTGAGAGGTTGAGCTGGTGGTCGCGTTCCAGCGCGCGCGTGCGGCCCAAGGCGGAGGCGCACGCCTCCCAGTGGCCGCCGTCGCGGGCGAGGGCGGCTTCGGCGACCAGGGAGATCGCTTGTTCCGCGGCGTTGGCGCGCAGCCAGGCCGCCCGGCGGGCGCGCGCATCGTCCCAGCGGGGTTCGCCGGCGAGGTCGTTGGCGCCGAAGCGCTCCATGCGCTGCATGAGCTCGACGGCTTCGGCGGCGCGGCCTTCGGCGAAGAGGGCGCCGACGCGGCCCAGCGATTCGCGCAGGAACTTCGCGGACAGGCGCGCGAGTTCGGACTGCGCGTTCGGATCGTCGGGATTGATGCGGACGATCGAACGCAGCACCGCCAGCGCGCGGTCTTCGTCGCGTCGGCGGATCGCGTCGCGGTAGTCGCGGTAGAGCGGATGGCTTTCGCCGATGACCCGGCCGTAGAGGCTTTCGACCGCGAGCACGTGCTGGCCGTCGAGCGGGAAGCCGGCCGGCAGGCCACGTTCGCGGCAGAGCGCATGCCAGCGGTCGGACTCCGCGAAGCTCAGCAGGGCGCAGAGGCCGAGGAGGTCGGGCTCGGCTTCGGCGGCCTGGAACGCGGCGTGTTCGTTGCCGCCGCGCACCAGCGTGGCGCATTGCTCGAGGCGTTCGCGGGCCCGCAGGCACAGCGCCGCGTATTCGCCGGCCAGCGAACGAGCCTCGAGATCAGGCGTCCCGAGTTCGAGCTGGCCGCGGATGCGGGCGATGAGGCGTTCGGCCTGCATGGATCAACGGAATTCGAGCAGGCGCGGGCCGGCGGCGCCGTTGGAGTCCACGGCTTGCACCACCCACGGGGCGCCCGCTTCGATCAGCTTGCCGTCTTTGAAGGCTTTGCGGCGGACGGCGATTTCTTCGTAGGGAGGAGCGTCCGGGCCTTGCTTGGCTTCGAGGCGGAGCAGGTCGGTCTCGAGCAGCGAGCGCGTGGCGCGGACGGAGGGGAGGTCGCGGTCGGGGAAGCCATGGGCGGCCGGATAGAGCCCGACCTGCCCGTGGGCCCAGACGAAGGCGTTGACGGCGGACTCGGCCCACGGAGCCGGCCGGATCACGCCGGTCTCCGCGTCGTAACGCAGAGCGCCGACGCCGAGGTCGAGCGGCACCAGCAGCTTGGCGTCACCGATCAGGGCGAGCACGCGGCGATCGCCCTTGGGGAAGACGATCTCGATGAGCATATTGGCGTGCTTCGCGTCTTCGGCCT
Source organism: Opitutales bacterium (assembly GCA_964202105.1). GTDB lineage: Bacteria > Verrucomicrobiota > Verrucomicrobiia > Opitutales > UBA953 > UBA953. The sequence continues at coordinate 8,280 of CAXNHL010000022.1, forward strand.
TCGGGAAATTGAGGGACACGACATTGCGGCGCGAACCGAGGCCGATGCCGATGGCCGGGAGTTTACCCAGTTCGGAATTCGATTCGAACCAGGTCGTCGTCGGCGTGACCTTGATCTCGCCGTTGAGGTAAGGCGTCTGGTCGTCGCGCTGATGCGGCGAGAGCATGGGCAGCACGCGGAGGCGGATCTGCGCGGTGGAGCGTGCGGAAGCCCCGGCTTCCTCGGCCCACTTCGTGAGGCGGTCGACCGCGGAGCGGGACAGCGGGAATTCCGCCTCGACGGGCGAACTCGGGCCGATGTCGGAGACGCGCCACTGTCCCGGGACGGCGAGCACCGGGCGCACGTCGAGCTTGGGCAGGCGCAGGGTACGTTCCTTGATCTCGGTCAGCTGCTTCCAGGCGGCGTCTTCCGCCACGCCGAGCGACTTGCCGATGCGGAGGACTTCGAGCGTCTCGGCATGGGCCGCCTGGCTGGCCTTAGGGTCGGCGAGGATGTCGCGGCGCTCGATCTGGGCCAGGAGCTGACGAACCGCGCCGGCGGAGAAGCCGTTCAGGATGCGGGGCAGGATCTGCTCCTTGTAATTGCTGAGCCGACGAGGCGCGCTCTCATTAGTCTCCAGCCAAAGGCGGGCGGCGGGCAGCATCTCACCGGTCTCGAGCAGACTCATGATCTCCGTGACCGCGCGGTTCACTTTGAGGATTTCTTCCGCCTGCGCGAGGTCGCTGGCGGAGGGCGCGGGGGCGACGACCGGGGTCGGCGCGGGGGCGGGCGTCTCGGTGCGGTTCGTGAAAAGGAACGCCAGGCTGGCGGCGACCACGAGGAGCACTCCGCCCACGATCCATGGCGTGGCCGAGCCGCCTTGCGGCGCGGAAGGCGCGGCACCGGGGCGACGCGTGACCGCGATCGGCGTTCCCTTCGGTGAAGTCAGGCCGGCGGCGGCCTGACGCGCGAGGTCGCCGGTCGGCGCGGGCTGCGTCCGGGCGTCGGCGAAGTCGATCGTAGCGGGACGCTCCGCATGGGCGGCCCAGATGAAACCGGCTTCGCCCGTGATGCGGGCGTCGGTGGTGAAGGTGGCATGCCAGGCGGCCTTGCCGATGAGCGCGGAAGATTCGGCGAACAGCCGCAGCAGCGTCGCGTTGGCGGGAGGATTGCGCAGGCCCACCGAGACCGCGCCGGTCGCGTCGATCAGCCAGGCGGCCTTGGCACCGGTGCCGGTGGTCTCGCGCCAGGTGACGGCGGGAGAGAGCGGCGTGGCGGGTTCCAGGGCCAGCGGACGGGTCTCGCCTTCGAGCCAGGCGGGGGCGCCGGTCCATTCGGCGAGCCAGTCTTTCCAGCGCGCGGCCAGGGCGGCGGGCGGGGCGAGCAGGGCGGCCTCTTCGGCGGTGAAGATCAGGTGATGCGCGAGACGGTTGTCGCGTTGCGTGTAGTCAAGGCCGCGGGCGACGAAGCGGGAGAGCACGAACCAATGGCGGTCACCGGCCTCGAGCGTGCGGAAAGTGAACGTCTCGCCTTCCGGCAGTTCATGCGGCGTGCCGACGGATTCCAGCAGCTGCGCGAGGCGGTCCGGGATGGCGCGATGGCGCGCGACGGTGCAATAGCCCGAACGTCCCGGGGTGAGGCCTTGCGGTGCGGAAGTGAAGACGAGTTGGAGGGGCATCAGGAAGTCGGGGTCGCGGGGAACATCGCCGGCGAGGAAAGATGCAGCAGCCAGTAGAGGGGTTCCTCCACGTGGGCCGGCGCGAGCCGCTGCGGATCCGGCGCGATGCGTCCCTTGTTCGGGCCGGCGCCGATCATCACCGGCGTATGGCCGAAGGAGGTCGCGGCGAAGAAGCAGATCTGTTCGGCGAGCGATTCGGCCGAGGCGACGAGGCCGGGGCAGAGCTGGAGCAGCACCGCGCGGACGCGGTCGGAATTGCGGCGGACGGCGGCGAGGTCGATCGCGCCGGCCTTGACGACCGGTTCGAGCGGCGAGCTGAGCAGCTTCTCCCAGGTGTCGGACTTGCCGACGACGAAGGCGAGCGGCGTCGCGATGCGCTGGTCGTGAGCGAGGCCGAGCACGCGCTTCATGCGCGTCTCCATCTCGGAGAGGATGCTGTCCTGCTGGTCGACGCGTCCCTTCATGGTGAGCTGCGGATCGTCGACGCCGACGAGCTTGGCCTTGAAGCGCGCGTTGGCCGTCGGGTCGAAAAGGAAGATGAGTCCGCTCGAGGTCGCGACGTGCATCGCGCCGGGCGAGTCATGGATGTCGATGCCGGGTTCGAAGTGCTCGCCGGCGTTGTCGTAAAGGATGACCGAGGTGTCGAGGGCCGGCTGGCCGGGGCGGCTGAGCGAGTAGATGAACGGGCGGGGCAGGGAGACCATCCGGCCGAGGCGCGGGAGCTTTTCGTACGTCGCGCCTTCGAGGGCCGTCTTGCCGAGCAGCGCGTCTTCCGGCGTGGCCGCGGAGAAGAGCGTGTTGCGCATCTGGTTGAGCAGCATGTTGCCGCTCGGGTCGCCGTCCTTGAAGGCAAGCGAGAAATCCTCCGGCAGGCGGTCCTGCAGCACGCGCGTGAGCACGGCGAGGTAGTAGGACTTGCCGGCGCTGGGGGCGCCGATGAGCGAGATGATGCGATGCGGGCGCTCCAGGTAGCCGGGCGGAAGCTGGCGGCGGCAGTGCGGGCAGGCGATGTCGGTGCAGGCCAGGCCCATCGGGTCGAGGGCGAGCCCTTGGTCGTTGAAGCGCGTGGGCTGGAAGCGCAGGCGCGCGTCGGAGCCGAGGATCGGATCGCCGCGCAGGTTCTCATGCACCGCGATGCTCAGCGCGTCGCCCGCGTCGAAGCGCGTCCAGCAGACCGGACACACGTGCGCGCCGCGGTTCTGTTCGGCCGCGAGGAGCGCCTGGTTCTCGCGGCGGACGACCGGCTCTTCGGCCGGCGTAAGGAGGGGCGCGATCTGCGCGAGGTTGAAGCCGACCTCGAGGCCGACGGGCGTGCAAGCCAGGGCGTCGGTCGGGAGTCCGGACCGGCCGGCGGCGTCGAGGAGTTCCTGCGCCGGGAATTCGCCGAGCTGATCGCCGGTGCGCGCATCGAAAAGCACCCAGAGGTCGGTGCGGATGAAGGCGAAATCCTGCTGCGCGCGGGGGGCCACCACGAGCAAGGCGTTGGGCAGCTGGACGGTCGTCGGCTCGGTGATCGGCAGGCGCTGGTTCAAAGGCGCGCCGTTGACCAAGGCCAGCCCTTCGCCGGAAGGCTCGAGGCCGACGGTTTCGCCCGCCGGGACCAAGGTCAGGGCGGGGTGGGGGGCGTCGCCGGGCAGCGAGGCGGGCAGCTCGGTGGTCGTCCCTTTTTCGCCGCTGAGGCAATTGACCCAGGAGAGGGTGGGGTGTTTCTTGCGGGTCGTGAACATCGGCTCCTCAAAGTGGGGGTTTTAAAGAGGTTGATTAGCGAGGGGTAATTGTAAAGATATGTCACCACGATTATGGGTCGACTACGGCCTGTTTTCCCCTACCCAACCTGAACCCCATGGAGACCGAAGCCGACCAGTCCGCCTTGGACCGAGCCCGTCAGGGGGATCTGTCGGCCTACAACGAACTGGTCCTTAAGTATCAGGGCCGCATTTTCGCTAAGGTCTTCTCGTTGCTGCGTAATCGTCAGGACGCTGAGGAAATCACGCAGGACACCTTCATCCGGGCCCATCGGGTCCTGGCTTCGTTCCGGGGAACCGCCACTTTTTCGACCTGGATCCACCAGATCGGCACGAATCTCGCCCGAAACCGCTACTGGTATTGGCGCCGCCGCAAGCGGGACCAGTCCATGTCGCTCGACGCCGACCTAGGGGACGACCCAGGCGCGACCCTGCATGACATCCTTTCGGATGGAGCCCAGGGCCCTGGCCACGAGGCCCAGCACAACGAATTCGTCAACAAAGTGGCCGAGTGCATGGAACAATTGAAGCCGGAACACGCTCGTATCCTGACGATGCGTAACGTCCGCAACATGTCGTATGAAGAGATCGCCGAAGACCTCGGCCTCTCCATTGGCACGGTCAAGAGCCGCATCAACCGCGCCCGCGAAGCCCTGCGCGAACTCATGGGAGAGGAGTTCCGCGGATGAGCGCCGCCGAGTTCGAGTCCCTCGTCGCCCTTTTTCTCGAAGGCAACGCCTCCGCCGAACAGGTCGCCCGTCTGCGGGCCGCCTTGAGCGGTTCGCCGGCCTTGCGCGCCCGCTTCCAGGCGAGCGCCCGCCTGCACAAAGCCCAGCTCGCCTGCCTCAGTCATCGCGAAGAGCGTTCGACGGCCGGCGTGATGACTTGGCTCCATGCCTACGGTCAGCGCATGGGTCGCTCGTTCGCCCACCTCTGTCTGCTCGCACTCGTCTTCGTGGAGCTTCAGGTGACCATCCCTGCCGAATACTCCGGCCTGCTCTCCTACGTCGAGGCCCAGGTCCCGGCTGAGGAGCCGGTCCTTGGTTCGGCTGAGATGCCGATCCGCCTGATCACCGATGTCGCCCAGGAGGCAGAACTTTCGCAGGCCGTGGAAGCCCCCGAGCTCACGATGCCCGTCCTCGTCACGCCCGAGATGGTGATGCCGAATGACGAGCCGACGGCGGTCGAGGTCTGAAGCCGATATCCTGCCTTGCTTCCGTTCGGTGACGGGGGTCAATTGATGCACGGATGAAGGCCGGAGAACACAGGCCCGAGGTACGCCTCACTGGCATCGCCGCCGCCCCTGGTGTCGCCCGT
>CAXNHL010000023.1:0-12843 GCA_964202105.1 Opitutales bacterium
CGCACCGAGCCGACCTCGGGTCTGCCGTCGGTCGTGAAGGAACCTCGGACGGCGCTCTCGTTCCGTCAGCAGGAATTGGTCTGCCATGATGAAGCGGCCTTCGACGGACTCATCCGCGGCTCAGGCTGCACCTGGGTTGCGGTGATCAAGGTCTACCCGCAGCGCGTCGGCCTGAAGGATGTGAATTCCTTCTTCGGTAATCTCCGTAACGGTCAGAAGTACGAAGGCCTCTGGGGCTGCCTTGATGACGACAACACCGTCTGGTGGGGCGCGCGTAACGGCATCACCTTCGGCCGCTTCGACGTCAACAATCCCAAACTCGTCGGGCCTAAGCTCGAAGAAGGACGTTTCCATTTCCTTGCCGGACGCATGGGCGCCGGACAGACCGAGGCGAAGCTCGAATTCTTCGTCAACGACCTGAAGCCCTGCGCCGCGGCGCAGTTCCCGATCAACCCCAAGGCCGACGCCTCGAAACTCGCGATCGGCCAGGAGCGGGACGCGATCCAGCATCCCGGTAAGGAATCCTTCGACGGCGAGATCGCCCGCTTCCTCCTGTGGGACCGCCCGCTCACCGACGCGGAGTTGAAGACGGTGTTTGAGGGAGTGAAGTGATGTTAGGGCTAGGGACAGGGCTAGGGCTGGGGCCAGTAGAGAGGCTCAGGGGTCCAGAGGCTCGGTTGATCAGACAGAGGCAGAGTTGATCCATTTGCAGGTTGGCCAGAGAGATAAGGTAGGGACGGCTCTCCGAGCCGTCCGTTCGCCGAGCGAGCTTCGTATGTGCTTCGGGACTACGGCGGGTTCGGAGAACCCGCCCTACCCAAGGCATGCTCCCCAGCCAATCATCCGGTTTCCGGTTTCCCTTTGAGCGGATGTCTCCCTGGCCAACCGGCCAACTGATCAACGGATCAACTTAACTAGCCCAAGCCCTGTCCCTAGCTCTAGCCCTCGCGGCCGCTCCGCTGCCGCGTCACTTCTTCCCCTTCTGGAAGCCCTGCTGGCCGCGCTGCTTCATGCGCTCTTCGACGGCGTCCAGGACTTTGTCGACGACGTCGGCGGTCAGTTCGTCGTCGGCCGCGAGCATGGCCTCCTTGGTCGCCTTGCGGAGGTCGAGCATGGCCTCTTCGAACTGCGGACGGAGGTTGCGCTTCTCGTCGTCGGAAGCGTATTCGGCTTCCTTGCGGAGCTCTGCCTGCTTGGCGCGGGCGGCTTTCACGGCTTCGTCCTGGAAAGTCTTGAACAGGGCGACGCGGCACTTGTTGAGCTGCTCCGCCGTGACGCCTTCGATCTCTTCGGGTAGGAAGCCGCCGGACTTGCCGCCGAACTTCGGAGAGCCCTGCTTGCTCGGTGCTTCGCCGGCGGGCGCTTCGACACTCGGCGCGGCCTTCCCGGCGAACTTCGGCTCGACGGTCTTCTCGGTCGGGGCTTGGACGACCGCCGCAGACTGTTTGGTGTCCATGACGAAATAGGTGGCGGCGGAGCCGACGGCGGCGGCGAGAAGGAGGGCAAGGAATTGTTTCATGAGCGTGCCTATAAAACCCCTGGAACGGGGCTAAGTTGAGGAAAATAGGTAGGGCGGGTTCTCCGAACCCGCCGAATGGCGGACGGCTCGGAGAGCCGTCCCTACCTATCCGTCCCTACCTAGCTCTAGCCCAAGCCCAAGCCCTAGCCCTCGCGGCCGCTCCGCTGCCGCGTCACTTCTTCTCCCCGAACGGGAAAGGCTTGAGCGGGGTCTTGGCGGCGTTCTTCTTGCCGGCTTTTTCGATGGCTTGGCGGGTGCGGGTCTCGACGGCTTCGTAGATCTTCTCGAGGGTTTCCTTGGAAAGGTCGGGAGCGGCTTGGGCGATCGCGGCAAGATTGGCTTTGCGCAGGTCGGACTGGAGCTGCTCGAATTCGCCGCGCATATTCTTCTTTTCCTCTTGGGAAAGGAACTCGGCTTCCTTGCGGAGCTGGACCTGCTTGGCCTTGAGCTCCTTCACCTTCGGATCGCGCTGGGCCTTGAAGGCGGCCGCGCGGAACTTACGCATGTCTTCGGCGGACACGCCTTCGACGTCGGCGAGCAGTTCGCCCGGCGTCATCGGCTTGGCGGCTTCGGCCTTGGGGCTCGTCTCCGCGGCAGGCTTGGCTTCGTCCTTCGGCTTGTTCGCGGCGGCGGCGCGTTCTTCGGCGGACGCTTTCTCCTGGGCCGCTTTGGCGGCTTCCTGTCCGCGCTTCTTCACCAGTTCTTCGACGGCGTTGAGGGTGAGAACCAGCGGGTCTTTCTCGATGGTGGGGTCGAACTTCTGGGCGGCCTCGAGCGTGGCCTTCACCATGGCGTCGCGGGCGGTCTCGAATTCGAGGCGGAGATCTTCGGCCTCGTTGCGTCCCTTCACGAAGCGGGTCCGTTCCTTGAGGTCAGCGAGGCGTTTACGGGCGGCGACTACGGCTTCGTCACCGTAGGTCGCCATGAGCGCGCGGCGGATCTTGGCGAGCTGTTCGTCAGGGACGCCGGCCACGCTCTCGGGGATGGCGGCACCGGGCCGGGCGACCTTCTTGGCTGGCTTGGCCGCGGGCTCTTCAGCCGCCTGGGCGAAAGGCGCGAGCAGAGCGAGAGTGAGGAGGGAAAAGAGGCGCATGGGAGTGATACACCGAAAAGACAGAAAGGTTCTGGCGGCTAGCGGATGGGAATCTGGATTTCTTCTTGGTTCTTTTTTCGTCGTTTTTCGTTATTTAAGGACACTGACTTGAGGTAGGGTCAGCACTGCGTGCTGACCTAGCTGCCTCGGGTAGGGCTGACCGGTTTACGACATAACTGCTACTCGGAATGAGGGACTGAATGGATGATGCCTGCCACCCGCCACCTGAGTAGAGGACTGAATCGATGACAGATGGCTGAGTCGATGATGGACGGCAGATTTCCTGAACCTGCACCCGAACCTGAACGCCCGAACCAGGCACCTGATGGCCGAGACCCGAGACCTGAAAATGGGCACCTAGCCAATCTGCCCTCTGTCCTCTGTCATCGACTCAGCCATCTTCTCGGCGGCAGCTTCGCTGCCGCGTCACTTCTTCTTCGGCTTACCGGCGACGTCGGACTTACGCTGATGGCTCGAGGCGACGTAATCACGGATGACGTCGACCTTGAGGCTGGGCTCGGCCTTCTGCATCGCCTTGACGCGCGCGGCGTCGATGGCTTCGCGGGCTTCCTTGGCGTCGCGGGCGCCGCCCTCCTTCTTCTCGCCCTTGCTCTTCTTGGGCTTCTCGCCGGCGCCGCCGAGTTTGGCCACGGCGGCTTTGAATTCTTCGTCGGTCTCCGCCTTCAGCCAGGCTTCCTGGAGCTTGACCCCGTCCACGAGCGAGACGCCGGCCGGGATCTCCGGGGCATCAAGGCCCTTCTTCTTCTTTTTCACCGCCGGCTCCGGCTTCTCGGCCGGCTTAGCCACCGGCTCCGTGGGCTTCTTCTCATCGACGGCGCAGAGCGAAAGCGAAGCGAGGAGGGCGAGGAAAAGGGCAGGGAGGCGCATGTGGATGGAACACCGGGGGAGGAAAAAGGTTTTAGCGGTTGGCGGTTAGCGGATGGGAGTCTGGGTTATTCTTAGTTCTTGGTTCGTTGTTTTTCGTAATTTCAGGACACTGACTTGAGGTAGGGTCAGCACTGCGTGCTGACCTAGCTGTCGCGGTTGACCACGTAGGGCTGAACGGAGGACTGAATGGAAAACTCCTGCCACCCGCCACCCGGGGCCGCCACCCGCCACCTGAAACGATTCTCCTGCCTTGGGTAGGGCGTGGTTCTCCGAACCCGCCGTTGAGCCGATTGACGTACGAATCTCGATCGGCGAACGGACGGCTCGGAGAGCCGTCCTTACCTAGGCGTTGAACCTAAAGACTGACGGATCTCTCAAGACGAACGGACGGCTCGGAGAGCCGTCCCTACCTAGCCCTAGCCCTAGCCCTGTCTCTGTCTCTGTCTCTCAATCGATTCAGCCATCCGTTCCTCCGCCCGCCCTCACCAAATTCCCTTGAGCAGCTTATTGCCCGGGTACGGAGCGTTGGAATGCGGGCCGAAGAACATGCGGAATCCGGCGAAGAGGGTGAACGCATCCCGATTATTCATGCGGGCGTGTTCCATGCCGGTGAGCAGCTTGATCCGGTGTCCGGCGAGATAGTAGTTCAGGCCGAGGTAGGTGGCCTGGTAATGCTCGCCGTTGGGCAGGCCTGCGACGGATTCGTAACGACGCTGGCTGCGGAGTCCGCCGGTCTGGCTGGCGCTGGCGAGCTGGTAGCGCGTGACGAGTTCGAGCTTGTCCGTCAGGAAGAGGCTCGGCTGGAGGTTGAGGCCGATCGCGTCGCCTCTCGTTCCGCCGAAGCCGGCGGTGACTTCCGTGACCAAGGCCGCCGGACCCTCGGTGAGGATGAGCGCGACGGAAGCGGCGTCATCGAAGCGGGTCAGGTTGGTGGCGCCCGTCCTCGCTTCGCTGTGCAGGAGGCTGCCATAGAAGGTGGCGGTGTCGGCGCCGCCGAGCTGGCCTAGGTCGTACGTCACCGCGGCGAGTCCGGACCAGCCCGAATGCAGTTCGGTGAAGGCCTCCCACATGTCGGTGCCGGCTTGGTTGGAGAAGACGCCGGCATAGTAGTCGAGCTTGCCGACTCGTCCCGAGAGCGTGACCGCCGGCGTGTAATCGAGGCCCATCATGTTCGTGAACATCGAGCGCTCCATGAAGCTCATGTAGCGGCTCGAGACATTGCGGTCGTGGGTGAAGCGGTGCTTCTGTTGGCCGACGGTGAGCTGCAGGGCCGGATTGAATTCCCAGCGGACCCAGAGTTCGGTGAAGCCGTTGTAAGTAGGTTCGAAATCGCTGCCGCTGATCGCCTGCGCGTGCACGGTGAGGTGGTCGTACATGCGGGCCTGGAAGCCGAGGCGCGTGCGGCGGCTTTCGAGTCCGCTGTCGCTGCGTCCGACGCCGCTCGTGTCATGGTAGTGGCCGTGGTAACGACCGAGGAGCCAGAGCTCCTGCAGGCCTTTCGCGTTCTTGTCCTGATAGATCAGGCCGAGGTTCTCGAAGCGCTCTTTCAGCGACTGCTCAGCGACCGGCTTAGCGGCGGCCGCAGGCTTCTCCTGGGCGGTGAGTTGCACGACGGTCAGGGCGGCCGCGAGCGTGAGAAGTTTGCGAGTCTGTAACATTTGTAACATTAGAAAAACGGCATGAGGCCTCATTCAGCCCCCTATGGCGTAGGGCCGCGGGCAGGGGTTTGGCAAGGGAAGGATGGGGGAGGAGGGGTAGGGGCTGGGGTCGGGGTAGTAAGAATCGATGGCAGATGACAGAGGGCTGAATCGAGGACGGAGGGTAGATTTCCTGCCACCTGCCGTCCCGAGACGATTCTCCTGCCTTGGGTAGGGCGGGTTCTCCGAACCCGCCGTTGAACCTAAAGACTGGCGGATCTCTCAAGGCGAACGGACGGCTCGGAGAGCCGTCCCTACCTAGGCGTTGAACCTAAAGACTAACGTATCTCTCAAGACGAACGGACGGCTCGGAGAGCCGTCCCTACCTAGCCCTAGCCCTAGCCCTAGCCCTGTCTCTGTCTCTCAATCGATTCAGCCCTCTGTCATCGTCGCAGTCATCGACTCTTTCACTTCCCCCAAACAAAAGACCCCGGCGAACCGGGGTCTTGTTCGAGCCTGTGATCCGAAGATTACTTGGCTTCAGGCTTCTTACCGCCCTTGTCGCCTTCGCCCTTCTTGCCGCCCTTACCGCCCTTGTCGCCCTTGCCCTTACCCTTGGCGCGAGCTTCGTCGAGGGCCTTGAAGACGGATTCGAGGGAGGCGTCAGCCTTGAGGACGGCGGCCTTGCGGGCTTCCATCAGGGCCTTGCCGGCAGCCTGGCGGTCTTCCGGGGAGGACTCCTTGGTGAGGGCCTTCATCTTGGCTTCGGCGGCCTTCACGGCTTCGTCGGAGGAGGCGGCCTTCTGGGCTTCCATGAACTTCTTCCAGGTGGCTTCGTCGACGGCTTCCGGGCGCTGCGGGCCCTGCTGCTTCTTGCCGCCCTTGTCGCCCTTGCCTTCGCCCTTCTTGGCGGGCGGGTTGTCACCCTTGGGGGCGTCGGGCTTGGGAGCGTCCTGAGCGAGGAGGCCGGCCGAGGTGATCAGGGCCAAGAGGAGTGCGAGTTTGATTTTCATGATAGTTATGGGGGTGCACGGATGAAACCCCGCCTCGGGGGGCGAGTTGCAGGATTCTAAATTTAAATATGACACGCCGCCGGCGTGCGGACGGGCCGCCTCCGGGCTTAAGGTCAGGACCGCCGATGACCCCGCTCCTCGTCCATCTCCCGCACGACGCCACGGCCATCCCGCCCGACGCCCAGGCCGACTTCCTGCTGTCCGCGGAGGAGCTGCGGGCGGAATGCCTCCGCCTGACCGACCGGCATACCGCCGCGCTCTACGCCGCCGGTCTCCCGCCCGCTGACTTCGTCCGTGCCGAGGTCTCGCGCCTCGTCGTGGACACGGAACGTTTCGCCGACGACGCACAGGAGCCTTGCGCGCGGGTGGGCATGGGCGCGACCTACGTGCGCACCGCCGATGGCCGGCCGCTCCGTGCGCTCACGCCGGAACGTCGCGCGGAGCTGATGGCGCGCTACTACTGGCCGCACCATCGCGCGCTCGATGAAGCCGCCGCCGCCCGCCTGGGCCGTTTCGACCGTTGCGTCGTCCTTGATGCACATTCCTACCCGACGGGCCCGCTGCCCACCCAGCTCGCCTTCGGGCCGTCGCCCGAGATCGGCATCGGTACGCAGCCGGGACACACGCCGCCGGCCCTGCGCAATCTCGCCGTCGATTTCTTCCGCGCGCACGGTTACTCGGTCGGCGTCGACGTGCCGTTCAGCGGGGCGATGGTCCCGAACGCCTGCTTCGGACGCGACCCGCGCCTCTGGTCGGTGATGATCGAAGTTCGCCGCGACCTCTACATGGACGAAGCCACGGGCGAGCGGCACGCGGGTTTCGCCCGCACGCAGGCGGTGCTGACGGAATTCCGCGCGGAGTTGCTCCGGCTGGCGGTTACTTGACGCCGCCGGCGGCTTCGCGGGCGGATTTCTCCACCTCTTCGCGGAGCAGTCCGATCGCTTCCTTCCACATCGCTTCCATCCGAGGCACGTCGGCCGCCTTGGCTTCGTCGTCCCGCGTCTTCCAGGCTTCTTCGAGCTCTTTCCACTCCGCGACGAGGGCTTTCACTCGTGGCTGCGCGTTCCATTGCTTGACTGCGTCGTCGAAGACCGCCGAGTTCATCTGGTTCATTTCCTGCACTTCCCCGACGCCCATGCGGACGATGCTGTCGCGTCGGACGTTCGGAGACCGTGCGTCGGCAGAGATATCCGACTTATCGTCCACCGTAAGCCCTTGGAGGCTCCGCGGCTTGCCGATGGCACCTTTGGCCGCTGATTTGCCGGCCTCGCCGCGGCCGACGCTGGCGCGTCCGGACGGCTTGGTCCCCGCGTCCGGTCCGGAGAAGAGCCAGGCCAGCGCGATACAGATCGACGCCAGCAAGAGGAAGCCGCTCAGGAGCGGGCGGCGGGCGAGGGCGACGAGCATGGAATGGGTGCCCGGCGCAGGGGCCGGCTTATTCAAACGTCACCGGCGCGGCGGGCGCCGGGGCCGCGGGGGCGGCTCCGGGCGTCGTGACGGTCCCCGGGACGGTGATGGCTCCGCCGGTGACCGTGACGGTCGGCTGATTCGAGGGGGGTGCGCCGGCGGCGGCCTGTTTGAGCATGCCGAGGCCGCGGGTGCGGATCGTGGAGAGCTCGTCCATGATGCCTTGCTTCTGGTCGTCGCTGGCGGAGCGATACTGGTTCTCCAGCTCGCGCATGCGGCCGAAGTTGCTACGGAACTCTTCGTTGGCCATCGCCGCGCGGAAGGCGTCGCCGATTTTCTGGCGGTCGCCTCCGAACATGTCGTCCACGGCCTTGCGGCCATCGTCGCGCCAGGTGGCGAATTTGGCGTCGAGCTCGGCGACGGGCTTGGACTGCTTCACGAGGTCCTTTTCTTCGACCTCGGTGCCGACGTCGTCCTTACGGCTGAGGTTGAGGGCCTTGGCGGCGCGGGGCTTGCCGGTCTCGGTCGTGAGCTTGCTCACCGGCGAGCCGGAACGTTTGGCGGTGCTCTTCACCACCTTGCCTTCGTCGCCCTGGGTCCACTGGTAAGCGGCGTAAGCGCCGTAGCCCAGGAGCGCCAGGGCGAGGATCGCGTAGAGTCGGTTCATGTTCATGGGAGAGGTTACCAGATATAACTCCGGAGAGCCGGCGAAGTTGCCAGGGTTTCAGGCTTTCGGCCCGCTTTCGGCCTGTTTTTTGACATGTTCCAGCACCCGGCGTTGGACCATACGGACGATCTGCCCGGTCCAGAGGTTCCAATAGGATGCCGGGGCGAGGTTCAGGAGGTAATGGCTTTCGCCGATGAGCCGGGTGCGGCCGCCGGGCAAGGTCTCCAGCTTGAAGCCGCCGTCGAGGCTCGCGTAGGCGCTGTGGAGGTGGGCCGTGTCGATGGTCTGACCGAAGAAGCCGAGCTCGCGCATCGCGGGCGGGGTCGAGAGCACCTTGAAGCGGAGCTCCTGGCCGGGCTTCCAGACGGTCACGATCTCCGGCATATCGCCCGTGCTCATCTTGCAAAGGCGCGCGGCGCCGACGCCTTGGCCATCCGTCGCCGTACCCATCGGATGAGCGACGCCGTAACGGAAGAGCAGGTTGTTGGTCGGCGGAAGATTTCGGATGGTGTGCAGTTCGGCCCAGACGCGCGCCGCGGGCGCCTCGATGATGATCTCGCTCGTCGCGGTGTCGTCGAGCGGGGCGGGAGGATTCCAGCCTTCCAGGCCGACGATCGCCACGATCGCGAGCCAGGCGGCGGACTGCAGCCTGCCGTCCGTGGTCTTGTTCCGCGTTAGGAAATAACCGGCGACGGCTCCGAGGAATGCCAGGCCGGCGCCGAAGGGGGCGGCCATGACCACGCAGACGATGCCTTCCATGAGCAGCGCGCTCAGGATCAGGATGACCGCGCCGATGAGCGTCATCGCCGCGGCGACGGCCTGACCGAAGGTGCCGCCGGCGCGACGGAGGATGACGCCGCTGCTCACGCCGGAGGCGAAAGGAATGCCCGCGAAGATCGCCCAGCCGAAGTAGCCGCCGGTCTGCTTGAGCCCGAGGGGGATCTGACCGAGTCTTTCCAGGTATTCGTACCCTGCGAGCAGGCCGAAGCAGGCCAGCACGGCGAACAGGAAAGGAACGACGAACCTCCCGGCGACCGCGGTCGGCGCCGACGACACGCGTTCTTCGTCTTCACCGCTGGCCGCGAGCCAGAGCGCGAGGCCGGCGCCGGCGAAGGGGACGTGGATGAGCACGGCGAACAACCGGGGCAGCCTCCAGCCGAGGATGGCCGCCCGGCGGGCTGCGACGGTGGAGGCGAGGACGGCCAGGCCGACGGCGACGGCGACGAGCAGGGAAAAGTACAGCAACCCATATGACTCCGATTTCGGGGTCGGGATCAGCGCGGTGCCCTTCGGGTCGAGCGGCAGCACCCGGAAGATGAGCACCGCATGGGCGAAAGCCCAGGCCGGCAGCATCAGGAGGAGCGTCTGGAGGCGGCTGGGTTTCATGAGGAGGTATGGTGAAGAGACCGCGGCAACTGCGGTCTTGTTATGTGCAAAAGACTGTCAGCCTTTACGTCGGTCGGAAGGCCGAACTTGCGACCGCGGCTGACATTAGGTCCGCCCAAGGCGGCCGAAAGCGATTCTGCTCAGGAAAACAGCAGCCGCAGCCACGTTTTCGAGTAGGGCAGGGCCATGTGGTCCAATCGCGCGGCCAGGAAGGCGGCTTCGATCTCCTCCTCGGGATGCCCGTCGAGCAGCTTGGCGCCTTCGAGCTCGCGACGCCCGCGGCGGGCGGCGTCCTGCACGTGCGTGTGCTTGAGCAGGTGGCCGATGGCGATGGCGATCGCGACGAGCGCGAAGCCGATCACCGCCCAGGGACGGCCTTTGCTGGCGATGAGCAGGAGGGGCAGCAGGATCGGCCACGCGTTGCCCCAGAGGATCATGAAGGAATCCCACGAGGCGAGGCCGCCGAGCTTGCGGTCGCGATGCTGGAGCGCGTGCCCCGCGAGGCGCGCCGCCCGGGCCACGTCGAAAAGCCGTTTGCCCGAGTACACCCCGCTCGAAAGTTTGATCGCAGGTTCGAAGGCCGAATAGAAATCGGTGACCGCGAGCGTGCTCTCGTCGACGTCGACCTGCGGGACTTCGCCGCGGAGGAGCACGATGCGGGCCGCTTGGGCGCCGGTGACCCCGCGGACGAGCAGGATGCGGCCGTGCTTCTTTTCCAGGCTCCGGACGCGACGCCAGGCGAACCACGGCAGCCCGAGGGCGAAGAGGCCGGCCAAGGCGAAGAGCAGGAGGATCTTGAATTCGGGGTTCATGGCCGACCTCGACCCTGTCGATTCCCGGGGGCCCATCAAGGACTACCTAGGTTCCGGCTGCATAAGGGGAATAAGCCGGGGTGGATTCTGAGGGGGAGACGCGGCGCTTCGTTGACCCGCGGGCTCTCCTCCGATTGGCTGGCCGACGATGAATCCCGATCTCGTCAGAAACTACCTGACCGGCCTCCAGGATCGCCTGTGCGCGACCATCGAGGCCGTGGACGGGCAGGCGAAGTTCATCACCGACGAATGGCAGCGCGCCGAAGGCGGGGGCGGTCGCACGCGCGTCATCGCCGGCGGCGCGGTCATCGAGAAGGGCGGGGTGGCTTTCTCGGACGTCCGCGGCCACGCGCTGCCTCCTTCCGCCACGCTCGCCCGCCCGGAACTCGCCGGCAAGGGCTTCCGCGCCATGGGCGTCTCGGTCGTCCAGCATCCGCTCAATCCCTATTGCCCGACCTCGCACATGAACGTGCGTTTCTTCTGCACCGACGGAGCGGATCCGGTCTGGTGGTTCGGCGGCGGCTTCGACCTGACGCCTTACTACGGCTTCGACGAGGACGCGGCCTCCTGGCATCGCGCCGCCCGCGAAGCCACGGGCGCGCACCATCCGAAGTTCAAGGCCTGGTGCGACGACTACTTCCTGCTCAAGCACCGCCAGGAGCAGCGCGGGGTCGGCGGCGTGTTCTTCGATGACTTCACCGAGGGCGGCTTCGAGCCGGCCTTCGCGATGATGCAGAAGGTCGGCGACGCCTTCGGTCCGGCCTACGCCGACATCCTCCGCCGCCGTAAGGACACCCCTTACGGCCAGCGGGAGCGCGATTGGCAGGAGGTCCGCCGCGGACGTTACGTCGAGTTCAACCTCGTCTTCGACCGCGGGACCATCTTCGGCCTGCAGTCCGGCGGCCGCACCGAATCGATCCTGATGTCCCTCCCGCCCCGCGTGCAGTGGCGCTACGGCCATCAGCCCGCCCCCGGCAGTCCGGAAGAACGTCTGCTCTCGCATTATCTGAAACCTCAGGATTGGCTCAAAGGGTCCTGATGAACTCCCGCGACCGCTTCCTCGCCGCCCTTCGCCGCCAGCCCCATGACCGGGCGCCGGTCTGGATCATGCGTCAGGCCGGCCGTTACCTGCCGGAATACCGCGCGCTCAAGG
Organism: Opitutales bacterium; assembly: GCA_964202105.1. Classification (GTDB taxonomy): domain Bacteria; phylum Verrucomicrobiota; class Verrucomicrobiia; order Opitutales; family UBA953; genus UBA953. The sequence continues at coordinate 11,576 of CAXNHL010000023.1, forward strand.
CCAAGTCGGACTTCGTCACGATGGTCCGCACCCCCGACCTTGCGGTCGAGGTCACGCTCCAGCCGCTCCGCCGTTTCCCGCAGCTCGACGCCGCGATCCTGTTCTCGGACATCCTCGTCATCCCCGAAGCCCTGGGCGTCGGCTACCGTTTCCGGGACGAAGGCGGCATCGCCATGGAGCGCGCGCTGAGCTCCCCGGCCGACGTCGCCACGCTGAAGCTCGAAGGCTCGGCCGACCGCCTGCAGTATGTCTACGACGCCTTGGCGCTTCTCCGTAAGGAACTCGGCCTGAACAAGACTCTCCTTGGTTTCGCCGGTTCACCTTGGACGCTCGCCTGCTATCTCGTCGAAGGCGGCGGTTCCGAAGATTTCCCGAAGACCAAAGCGCTTCTCAAGGCGGACCCGAAGATGATGCATCGCATCCTCGAGATCCTGACCGACGCCGTCGCGCAGTATCTCACGCGCCAGTTCGCCGCCGGCGCCGACGCCATCCAGATCTTCGACAGCTGGGCCGCCGCGCTCACCGGCGCCGACTACGAAGAATTCTCGCTCCGCTACATCCGCGCCGTGCTCGAACGCCTGCCCGCCGGCGCCCCCGTCATCCTTTACGCCAAGGGCAAATCCCCGCAGGCCGCCGCGCTCGCCCAGACCGGTGTGCCGTGCCTCGGCGTCGACTGGACCATGCCCCTTTCGCAGGTGCGCAAACTCGCCGGCCGTCCGATCTGCCTGCAGGGCAACCTCGACCCCGAGTTCATGACCGGCGAGCCCGCCGCCGCGGCCGCTGCGACTAAGGCCGTCCTGGCCGATAACGCCGGCGACCCCGGCCATATCTTCAATCTCGGCCATGGCATCACGCCCCAGGCCCGCATCGAGACCTTCCAGGCGGTCGTCGACGCCGTGGTTGCCTCCGGCGTTTGACATCGTCCGACGTCCCGCCTCTTTCTGCCCTTATGTCCCGCAAAGGTATCCTGCTGCTGAATCTTGGTTCCCCGAAGAGCACTTCCGTGCCCGACGTCCGGAACTACCTGCGTGAGTTCCTGAACGATGACCGGGTCATTGATTATCCGGCCCCCCTCCGCTGGCTCTTGCTCGAGGGCATCATCCTCCGGACCCGCCCGAAGAAGAGCGCCGCCGCCTACGCCAGTGTCTGGACGCCCGAGGGTTCGCCCTTGGTGGTCACGACCGACAAACTGCGCGCAAAGCTCGAGAAGGCCACCGGCCTGCCGGTGATCATGGGCATGCGCTACGGCACGCCCTCTTGCGCCGAAG
>CAXNHL010000024.1:0-12754 GCA_964202105.1 Opitutales bacterium
ATCATGGCCGCCAACCTCGGCATCAACCCCGTCCCCCAGGGCAACTTCATGCGCTGCCCGGTCCCGTCCCTCTCCGGTGAACGCCGCCTCGAACTCGCCAAGCGCGCCACGCAGATGGCCGAAGAAGGCAAGGTCCGCGTGCGTAACGCCCGCCGCGACGCCCTCGAGCTCCTGAAGAAGGGCAACAAGGACAAGGTCGTCACCGACGACGACCTGAAGCGCTCCGAGAAGGAGATCCAGACCCACACCGACAAGTTCACGGCCGACATCGAGAAGAACCTCAAGGCCAAGGAAGCCGACCTGAAGGGTTGATCCGCGTTCAGCGTCCCGTTTCCATGAATATCCACGAATACCAAGCCAAGGAACTCTTCGAGAAGTTCGGCGTCGCCGTGCCCAAGGGCGTGGCGGTCACCTCCGCCGCTGAGTTCGAAGGCGCGCTCGCCAAGATCGACACCACCGGTGGCATCATGGTGAAATCCCAGATCCATGCCGGCGGTCGCGGCAAAGGCACCTTCACCGACGGCTTCAAGGGCGGCGTGAAGTTCTCCGCGACGAAGGAGAAGGCCCTCGAGAACGCCAAGGCGATGCTCGGCAACACCCTCATGACCGCCCAGACGGGCCCCGACGGCCGCAAGGTCCAGACGATCTACTTCACCGAAGCCGCCAACCTAGGCAAGCGCCCCGACGGCCGCGACGACGAGTACTACCTCGCCATCCTCCTCGACCGCGCGACTTCCTTCCCGGTGATCGTCGCCTCGACCGAAGGCGGCATGGAGATCGAGCACGTCGCCCACCATACCCCGGAGAAGATCTTCAAGGTGCAGGTCGACCCGGCCGTCGGCCTCCAGGCCTTCCAGTCCCGCCAGATCGCCTTCGCCCTCGGCTTCTCCGGCGAGCTCTTCAAGCAGTGCGTCACCCTGGTGACGAAGCTCTACCACTTCTACTGGGAGAAGGATTGCGCGATGGTCGAAGTGAACCCGCTCCTGGTCACGAAGGAAGGCAAGCTCCTCGCCCTCGACGCCAAGGTGTCGTTCGACGACAACGCCCTCTTCCGTCACCCGGACGTGGTCGCCCTCCGCGACCTCAACGAGGAGGACGCCAAGGAGATCGAAGCCTCGAAGTTCGGCCTCTCCTACATCGCCCTCGACGGCAACATCGCCTGCCTCGTCAACGGCGCCGGCCTCGCGATGTCCACGATGGACATCATCCAGCACTTCGGCGGCAGCCCGGCCAACTTCCTCGACGTCGGCGGCGGCGCCACCAAGGACCAGGTCACGGCGGCCTTCAAGATCATCCTGGGCGACGCCAACGTGAAGGGCATCCTGGTGAACATCTTCGGCGGCATCATGGACTGCAACGTGATCGCCACGGGCATCATCGAAGCGGTCAAGGAGACCGGCCTGAAGCTGCCCCTCGTGGTGCGCCTCGAAGGCAACAACGTCGAAGCCGGCAAGGCCACCCTCGCCGCTTCGGGCCTGACGATCGTGTCGGGCGACTCGATGGCCGACGCGGCCCAGAAGATCGTGAAGCTGGTCAACGCCAAGTAACCCTTCACCGCACACTCTCATGTCTATTCTCGTCAAAGAAGATACCCGCATCCTCGTCCAAGGCATCACGGGCGATTTCGGCGCACGCCACGCCCGCCTCTCGCTCGACTACGGCTCGCAGGTCGTCGCCGGCGTCACCCCGGGCAAAGGCGGCCAGGTCTTCGAACATGCCGGCAAGAAGGTCCCGATCTTCAACACCGTCGCCGAAGCCGCCAAGCAGACCGGCGCCACGGTCTCCGCGATCTTCGTCCCCCCGCCCTTCGCGGCCGACGCCATCCTGGAGTGCTTCGAAGCCGACCTCGATCTCGCCGTGGCCATCACGGAAGGCATCCCGGTCCGGGACATGGTCCGCGCCAAGCGCGCCATGGCCGGTCGTCGCACGCGCCTCATCGGTCCGAATTGCCCTGGCCTCGTGACCCCTGGTCGCGGCGACAAGTCTTCCGGCGGCTGCCGCATCGGCATCGCCCCGGGTTACATCCACCGCCGCGGTAACGTCGGCGTAGTCTCCCGCTCCGGCACCCTGACCTATGAAGCCGTCTGGCAGCTCACCTGCCGCGGCAAGGGCCAGTCGACCTGCGTCGGCATCGGCGGCGACCCCGTCAACGGCACCTCGCACCTCGACGTCATCAAGCTCTTCAACGACGACCCGGAGACCGAAGCCATCATCATGATCGGTGAAATCGGTGGTAACGCCGAAGTCGAAGCCGCCCGCTGGATCAAGGAGCACTGCAAGAAGCCCGTCGCGGGCTTCATCGCCGGCGCCACCGCCCCGGCCGGCCGTCGCATGGGCCACGCCGGCGCCGTCATCGGCGGAGCCGAAGACACCGCTGCTGCGAAGATCAAGATCTTCCAGGAGTGCGGCATCTCCGTCGCAGCCACGCCGTCCGACATGGCCGACGCCCTCCTCCGCATCTGGAAGGGCTGAAAATCCGCTTCCAGATTGTAATAAAGAGGCCCCGCGACGGGCCTCTTTTGTTTTTACAGGGGACCCGCCAACCCCCAGAACCAATCCTATGTGGTACTACGAACAGAACGGCAATCGCATCGGACCGGTCGACGAAGTCACCATGCGCTCGCTCGTCGCCAACCGAACAATCTCCATCGACACGCTGGTCTGGACCAACGGCATGGCGAACTGGACGCCGCTCCAGCAGACCCAGCTTGCCGCCGGTCTGCCGGTGCCGCCGCCGATGCCTTATTCGGCTCCGGCCAGCCCCCAGTACCAGCCTACCCCGGCCAACCAGCACCCCGAAGCCAAGGACCGCGTGGCCTATGTGCTCCTCGCCGTCCTGCTCGGCATCGGTATCCATAACTTTTACGCCGGTTACACCACCAAGGGAATCATCCAGCTGCTCGTCTCGATCCTGAGCTGCGGCATCCTCTGGTTCTTCATGTGGATCTGGGCCATCATCGAAGCCTGCACGGTCACGCAGGATGCCAACGGCGTCCGCTTCAAGTAAGCCGCGCTGACCCGCCCAAGCAAAAGGCCGCCCAACGGGCGGCCTTTCTGTTTTACATTAAACAATTAATATTTATGATTATAATCAAAATGTGGCATTACATCTTAAACGGAAAAACATCCGAAGCTGTCGATATTACCACGATAAAAAAACTACTGGAAACTGGAGTCATCACCAAAGACACTTTAATCTGGACCCCTGGAATGAACCAATGGGTTCCAGTCTCACAAACGGCAATCGGGACCCAGACACCACCAAAGCGCACTACGATAGACATTAACAACGGATCTCTGCACGCCCAACTCGCCCGAAGGAAAAGCAGCCGCAGCAGGGTAGCCTATATACTCCTTGCGCTTTTCCTGGGCGGATTCGGAGTTCATAACTTCTACGCCGGACATATCATGATCGGCATGCTCGAGCTTGTTCTCCTTCTATCGGGTGCATGCTTAGGGGGTATACCCTGGATAATCCTTGCCATATTCATCCTCATTGAAATTTGCACCACTACTACAGATGGGAAAGGCTTGAGCTTCAGCTGAGCCACCCAATAAAAAGGCCGCCCAATGGGCGGCCTTTTTATTGGGCGTGTCCAGCGACTTACTTGCCGGCGACGTAAGCAAGACCACCGGCGGTCTTGGCCACGGAATCGGCACCTTCGAGCAGGTCGGCGATGGGGTCCCACTTGCCGTTGACGAGGCCGTCGCGGGCGGAGGCGGCGATGCTGGCCTTCCAGGTCTTGGCACCGGCGGAGACGGACAGCTGGGCGACGTCGACAGTGACTTCGACATCCGGGTTGGCGCGCACGAAGGCATCGCACTCGGCGAGGTCTTCCTTGGAGAGGGTCAGGCAAGGCACGCCGAGAGTCGTGGAGTTGCCGAAGAAGATCTCGGCGAAGCTGCCGCCGACGAACGCGGTGAAACCATAACGCCAGAGGGACTGCGGGGCATGCTCACGGGAACTGCCGCAGCCGAAGTTGAAGCCGACGACCATGACGCCCTGCTTGGCGGCGGCGATGCGGGCGGCCTGCGCCGAGTTCATCGGGTGCGGGCGCTCCTTGCCATCAGGGCCGGTGCGCTCGTCGCGGAAGGCGTGCTCGCCGAGGCCGTCGAAGGTCACGCAGCGGAGGACGCGCGCGGGGATGATGCGGTCGGTGTCGATGTCGTCGCCGGGGACGGCGAGGGCGAGGGCTTTGACCTGGGTGATTTTGGCGAGGGACATGGCGGATTGAAAAGGGTTAGGCGGCGACCGGACGGCGGATGACACAGACAGGCATCGCGAGGGCGGAAGCCAGGGAGGCGAGACGTTCTTCCGCGACGGAGGCGGCGACGGTCTCATCGGCCAGCAGGATCGCGTGGCCATCCACGACCCACGGCAGGGTCACGGTGCACACGGGCTTGCCGTCGTAATGGGCGTCGACGCTCACGTCGCGCTGGCAGGCGAGTCCTTCGGCCAAGCAGGCCGCGGTGACGTCGTCGCCTTGGGCGATACGTTCGAGCACGCGGTCGACTGGCACAGAGACGGACATCAGACCTTGAAGACTTCGCGGGCGTCGGTGACCTGGCCGGTGATGGCGGCGGCGGCGACCATGAGCGGGCTCATGAGCACGGTACGACCGGTCTGGGAGCCCTGACGGCCCTTGAAGTTACGGTTCGAGGAGCTGGCGCAGAGCTGGTCGCCTACGAGCTTGTCGGGATTCATCGCGAGGCACATGGAGCAACCCGCGCCGCGCCATTCGAAGCCGGCTTCGATGTAGATCTTATCGAGGCCTTCATGGACGGCCTGGATGGCGGTGAGCTGCGAGCCAGGGACGACGATCGCCTTGACGTTCGGGCTCACCTTGCGGCCCTTGAGGTACTTGGCGACCTCGCGGAGGTCGGAGATGCGGCCGTTGGTGCAGGAACCGAGGAAGCAGACATCGACCTTGGTGCCCTTGATCGGGGTGTTCGGCGCCAGCTTCATGTGAGCGTAGGCGTCTTCGGCGGTCTGACGGTCGGCGGCGTTGAGGCTCTCGAGCGCCGGCATCTTCTCGTCGATGAACACGGCCTGTCCCGGGGTGATGCCCCAGGTGACGGTCGGACGGATTTCCTCGGCCTTGAAGGTCCTGATGTCGTCATACTGGCAACCGGCGTCGGAAGCGAAGGAAGCCCAGCGAGCCACGGCAGCATCCCAATCGGCGGCCTTCGGGGCGTAGGGCTTGCCCTTGATGTAATCGAAAGTCTTCTGGTCTGGATTGACGTAACCGCAGCGGGCGCCGCCTTCGATGGACATGTTACAGACGGTCATGCGCTCCTCGAGGGAGAAGCCGTCAAAGGTCGTGCCGGCGTATTCGTAGGCGTAGCCGATGCCGCCGTTGACGCCGAGGACGCGGATGATGTGCAGGATGACGTCCTTGGCGTAGACGCCGGGAGCCAGCTTGCCGTTCACTTCGATGCGACGGACCTTGAGGGGGCTGAGGGCGAGGGTCTGGGTCGCGAGGACGTCGCGGACCTGCGTGGTGCCGATGCCGAAGGCGATCGCGCCGAACGCGCCGTGGGTGGCGGTGTGGGAGTCGCCGCAGGCGATCGTGGTGCCGGGTTGGGTGATACCCTGCTCCGGTCCGACCATATGGACGATGCCTTGGGTGCCGGTCGTGGTGTCGAAGAAGCGGATGCCGTAGTCCTTGGTGTTCTTGCGGAGGGCCTCGATCATCTCCTGGGCGATCGGGTCGGAGTAGGGCTCCTTGAGCTCGTTGGTCGGGACGATGTGGTCGACCGTGGCGAAGGTGCGCTGGGGGTACTTCACCTTGAGCCCGAGATCCCGGAGCATGCCGAAGGCCTGGGGACTCGTCACCTCGTGGATGAGGTGCGTGCCGATGAACAATTGGGTCTGCCCGTTAGGCAGCTTGCGCACCGTATGCGCTTCCCAAACTTTCTGGAACAGGGTCTTGGCCATCTTGGTAAAAGGTGAAGGGTCAACGTAGGAAGGGACGGGGGCTGGTCAATCCCGCAGGCGAGGGCCCGGGACGGCTTATTCCTGATAAAAGAGGCCGACGCGCGCCGCGGACATCGCCGTGTCTTGACCCACGCGCCCCTCCCCTTCCATCCTGCACCCATGGCCCGTACGCTCACCCTCAGCTTCTCCTGCCCCGACACCAGCGGCATCGTGGCCGGGGTGTCCGCATTCGTGGCGGGACATCAAGGCTGGATCACCGAGGCCAGTCAGCACACCGAGCCGGAGCTCGGACGCTTCTTCATGCGCGTGGAGATCCGGGCGGAGTCGCTCGATTTCCCGGCCGCGGAATTCGCCGCCCGCTTCGCCCCGCTGGCCAAGAAGTTCGCGATGGACTGGAAAGTCTCCGACTCCGCCCAGCCTCGCCGCGTGGTGCTCCTCTGCTCCAAGCAGGAGCACTGCCTCTACGACCTGCTCGCGCGCCATGTCGCCCAGGACTTCCCGTTCGTGATCCCCTGCGTGATCTCCAATCACGAGGACCATCGCAAGGTCGTCGAAGCCCACGGCATCCCCTTCCACTTCGTCCCCGTGACGCCGGAGACCAAGCCGGCGGCCTACCGCAAGATGGAGCAGCTCTTCCGCGACGCGCAGGCCGACCTCATCGTCCTCGCCCGCTACATGCAGGTGCTCGATGAACCGATGTGCCGCGAATTCGCCGGCAAGATCATCAACATCCATCACTCGTTCCTGCCCTCCTTCGCCGGCGCCAAGCCCTACCACCAGGCCCACCGCCGCGGCGTGAAGCTCATCGGCGCGACCTGCCACTTCGTCACGCCGGACCTCGACGAAGGCCCCATCGTGGAACAGGACGTGATCCGCATCGACCACTCGGACACGCCCGACGACATGGCCCACCTGGGCAAGGACATCGAGAAGGTCGTGCTCGCCCGCGGCCTACGCGCCGTGGTCGAGGACCGCGTCCTGCTGGCCGGCAATAAGACCGTTATCTTCCGTTAAAAACTGCCCCGTCGGAGGGGTTTGGCGTTGGCGAGGTTGAGCGGGAAAGGCATGGTGTGGAACCCCTCCCCATGCGTCTGCTTTGCGCCTCCCTGCTCGCGGCTTCCGCCGCGTTCGCCGCTCCTTCGGTCGAAGAAATCACGCCGACGAAGAAGGTTCCGTTCCTCCAGCCCGCCGAAGCGGACCGCGCCCAACTGCACACGGCCATCAAGAACTACATGGCCAAGGAGCCGGGCACCTTCGAAGCCCACGCCGCCGCCCGCGACTTCCCCGGCGTCGTCGAGTCCAAGGAACGTGTCGCCCGGTCGGTCGCCTACGACGCGAATCTCGTCCACCGCTGGGACACCACCAACGGCGGCGCCCCGAATCTGTACACGAGCCCCGATGTCTGGCAGGAAACCGGCCTCTACGCGGCGCCCGGCGAAGTCGTCGTCGTGAAGGTCGCCTCGCTTCCCGAGCATCGTACGGTGAAGGTGATCATCGGCTGCCACCGCGACAGCCTGCTGAAGTTGGAGAAGTGGAACCGCTTTCCGGTCATCGCGCGGACGTTCGAACTCAAGGTCGGCGAGAACAAGATCGCGAACGCCTTCGGCGGACAGCTCTTCATCCAGAGCTCCCACAAGGACTGGCGTAAGCCGATGAAGGCTTCGCCTTCCACGCCGCTGCAGTTCAGCAACGCCGTCGCGATGCCGACCTACGTGCTCGGCAAGGACACTCCGGCATCCTGGGCGAAAGCCAAGCAGCTGCCCGCCCCCTGGGTCACCCTCTCCGGCAAGCAGGTGATCCTGCACGTCCAGGCTTCCGCGGTGAAGGAGCTGACCGACCCGAAGGCCCTGCTGGAATGGTGGGATAAGTCGATGGTCCTCGAAGACGACCTCATCGCCCTCCGCCGGCTCGCCCCGGAACGCGTGGTCCCGGACCGGCAGATCTCCGCCGGCTTCATGCACTCGGGCTATCCGTTCATGTGCTGGATCGATCCGTCGCAGAAAGACAGCGTCGACCTCCCCAAGCTCATGAAGGAAGGCAACTGGGGCTTCTTCCACGAACTCGGCCACAACCACCAATGCTCCGCCTGGACGTTCAACGGACAGACCGAAGTCACATGCAATCTGTTCTCGCTTTACGTCATGGAGAAACTCGTCGGCAAGCCGCAGGGACGGGGCCATCCGGCGATGGAGAAGCTCGATGAGCTCCTCGCGAAGCGCTTCGCCGCCGAACCGAACAAGGGTCCGTTCGAACAGCTCGCGACCTTCGTCGTGCTGATCCGCGCCCATGGCTGGGAACCCCTCCGCGAGACCCTCCGTTCCTACGCGACCGACGCCGCCCCCAAGGGCAGCACCAAGGAACAGCTCCAGAGTCTCTTCGCCTTGCGCTACGGGAAGGCCGCCAAGGCCGACGTGAGCGAGTATTTCGAGAAGATGGGCTACCATGTCGAACCGACGACCAAGTCCGCCCTCCAAGGCCTCCCGGCCTTCCGGCCGACCCTGCCCTCGTCGGCTAAGTGACGTCATGACAAGGGGTCGCCGGGCGACGCCTTCTGCCTCGCTCTGCGGGCTTATTTAAACTTAATACGTCTTCGTCGGCCCTCGCCGCCGCCTTTCGACCATGTCCCTCATTTCCCGCCTTTCCGCCCGCCTCCAGAACCACCCCAAGCGCATCGTCTTCCCCGAAGGCTCCGACGCCCGCGTGATCCAGGCCGCCCGCCAGTTCGTCGTGAAGAAGCTCGGCGTCCCGATCCTCGTCGGCGACCGCCAGCGCATCAAGGTCAACGCCGCCCGCCTCAACATCAGCCTCGAAGGCATCCGCGTCGTCGAACCCGAACGGAGCGACGAGCTCAAAGGCTTCGCCGAGAAACTCGAGTCGATCCAGCGCTACGGCAACACGAACCTCCAGGGCGATCCGGCCGAGCTGGCCCTCAATCCGAACTACTTCGCCTGCCTGATGGTCGCCACCGGCGGCGCCGACGCGCTCATTTCCGGCGCCACCACCCACGCCTCCTCGGGCCTCCGCGCCATCCTACAGGTGATGCCCCGCCAGGCCGGCGTCGAGACGGTCTCCTCGATGCAGATCCTCGAATCCGAAGAGGGTAAGTTCGGCATCGACGGCGTCCTCTTCCTCGCCGATTGCGGCGTCATCCCGGAACCGACCGCCGAACAGCTGGCCGACATCGCAGTGACCACCGCCGGCCTCGCCGGCCACCTCACCAACACCACGCCGAAGGTCGCGATGCTCGCCTACTCCACCCATGCGTCCAACCCGCGCCTGGCCTCGGTGAAGAAAGTCCAGGTCGCCACCGACCTCGCCCGTCGCAAGGCCCGAGAACTGGGCATCACCTGCGATATCGACGGCGAGATGCAGGCCGACGCCGCCATCAATCCCTTCGCCGCCCAATCCAAGGAAGTCTCGGGCGCCGTCGCGGGCCGCGCCGGCGTGCTGATCTTTCCCGACCTCAACTCGGGCAACATCGCCTCGAAGATGGCCCAGCATATCGCCGACATCCCGGCCTACGGCCAGATCCTCACCGGCCTCGACCGTCCCGCCGCCGAGATCTCCCGCGGCGCCAGCGCCCACGATATCTTCGGCACCGCGGTCATCGTGGCCGCGCAGGCGGTCGACAAGTCCTACCTCTTCCCGAAGCTGAAGGACGGTCCCGCCGCCTGATCATGCCCATCCGCAAGCGCTTCGCTGACAACGTTCCCGGGCTGCTCCTGCGCCCGATGAACCTGGACACGCGACGGATCTTCGTCGCGGCGACGCGCATGAACGACGGCAAGACGACCACCTGCCTCGGCCTCACGGCCGCCCTGCAGGCGATGGGCCTGCACGTGGGCTACATCAAGCCGATCGCCCAGCGCGTGGTGATGTCGGGCGAAGACCAGGTCGACGAGGATACGCTGCTCATCGACGGCCTCTTCGACCTCAACGTCCCGATCGCCGCGATGTCGCCCGTGGCCATCGGCCCCGACTTCACGAAGCAGTATCTGGAGAATCCGGACGAGATCGGCCCGCAGCTCAAGGACCGCATCTGCCGCGCCTTCGACCGTACGGCCTACGGCAAGGACATCGTCGTCGTCGAAGGTTCCGGCCACGCCGGCGTGGGTTCCGTCTTCGGCGCCTCGAACGCCGACAACGCCCGGGTGCTCGGCTCCAAGGCCATCATCGTCGCAGCCGGCGGCATCGGCAAACCGATCGACGAGATCGCCCTCAACAAAGCGCTCTTCGACAAGGCCGGCGTCGAGGTCGTAGGCGCCATCCTCAACAAGGTGATGCCGGACAAGCTGGAATTCATCCGCGACTTCGCCGGGCGTGGCCTCCGCAAGCTCGGCGTGCCCCTCCTCGGCGTCGTACCGCTCCAGGAGACGCTCGTCTATCCCAACCTCGACCAAGTCGCCGATGAGACCAAGGCCCGCTGGATCCACCAGCCGGCCGGCCTCCGCCGCGTCCGTCGCGTCGTCATCGGAGCGATGTCCGCCCGGCGCTCCGCCGAATACCTGCGCGTCCCCGGCACCTTGGTGATCGTGCCCGGCGACCGCGAGGACCTGCTCGAAGCCTTCATCGCCGGCGTGGGCGCCGAAGCCCTCTCCGGCGTGCTGTTCTCGAACGGGCTGCTGCCCAACGACGACATCGTCCGGCGCCTCAAGGAGGCCGGTATCGCGATGGCCGCGGTCGAAGCCGAATCCTTCGCGGTCACCGCACGCATCAATAACATGACGGTGAAGACGATGCGTCAGGACGCCGACAAGATCCCGATCATCCGTAAGATGATCTCGGATTCCGTCGACATCCAAGCCCTGCTCCGCTCGCTCTGAGCGGTCAGACCTTCCGCAGCACCTCGTCGAGACGCGTGAAGTGGGCGTCATCGAAACCCATGGCACGCTTCAGGAAGGCGTCGCGCTCGATGAGATTGGGGATCTTGCCCGCCTCCCGCCACTGGGCGGTGGTGATGAGTCCGCGTAAGCGCACCCAGAAAGCTCCGACGGGCACGGGATAATCACTGCCGTGCAAGAAACGTCCCAGGCGTCCGGATTCCTTGACCTGCTTGAGGACGCCGCTGCGGATCGGGCTATTGAGGGCGCTCGTATCGGCGTATAGCTTCGGAAATTCGTCCATGAGCTTGGTGAGCTCGCCGAAGTAGTTCTGATCGAAGAAGTGGCTGTTACCCGAGGAATGGGCGGCGATGACCTTGACGCCTAGCTCCAACGGGCGACGGAGGATGCGCGGATCCTGGTAAGCACGATTGATGACCGGCACGGTCATCTCGCCGCCGGTATGGCAGAGGAACGGGAGGCCAGCGGCGGCCATGCGTCGCCAGAACTCATCATACTTGGGCAGAGAACAGTCCACGTTCTGGCAGTTGGGCAGCAGTTTCAACGCGCGGGCGCCGGACGCCAGGCAGCGATCTAGTTCTTCCAAGGCGTCCTTGCGCCCGGGATGGATCGAGACCGCCGGCACGAACTCCGGATTCTCGCGGCAGACCTTAAACAAGTAGTCGTTCGGCACATGGAACGAACCGAAGTCCATCTTCTTGCCTTCCTCATCGTAAACCTCGTCCTGCGCCAGCAGCAAGGCCTTGTCCACGTAGGAGCCCCGGATGAGCTCACGCAGGGCCTCGACGTATTTCACATCGAAGTCCTTGTGCGTGAGCGGGAGTGGCATGCCGACGGCCCGACGCATGACCTCGCTGAGGGCCCGCAGCCAGAGGCCTTCGATCCGCAGCCAGCAGCCGCTCCCGTCTTGGCCGTTTCCGACGAGGTGGACGTGACAATCATAACGCGTGGGGTTCATGGAAAGATCAGTTCTCCTGCTTATCCGCGGTGATGCGGCCGTAAAGCCAGGCGACACCGAAGAAAGCGATGACTGGGGCTCCGTAGTCGCAGATCACCGCGCATAGGCCAGCGGAGTACATGCGGTAAAGATACGCCTCATTCCAAGGTAAGCGAGGTAATGGTGAGGGCCGCGCATCGATAAAATCAATGCGTTCGGTCGCTATTCGGACCGGACGCCCCGTGACCAGACGCCGACCACCTGCGGGGCGTCCGCGCCGCCATCCCACTCCAAGGCGACCATGTCCGCCGGCTGACCGACGGCCAACGCTCCCCTACCCCCGATCACCCGACCAGGCGCGCTGGTCATCAAGGCGAGGGTCTCCCCGAACGTCAGGCCGACCTGACCGACCAAGACCGGCACCGCCGCAAGCAAGGGCAAGGCAGCACCAGCGAGGTAGTTGCCCGTGCCGTCATCGATGGCGAGGAAGCCGTCGGCCCGTAACTCGACCTTGCCGCCGATCGGGGTCTGATATTTCCCGGCAGCCAGGCCACCCAAGGCGACGGTGTCCGAGACGACCAAGGAACGGCCGAGGCCCTTGGCGCGGAGCATGACCTTCAGTTGCGCCGGGGTGAGATGATGCCCGTCGGCGATGAACATGGCCGTGAGCCGATCATCGGCCAGCTGCGGCCAGAGATGGTTATGCCGGCGGTTCAGCAGCGCATGCGAACCGTTGCCGAGGTGCGTCGAAAGCGTCGCGCCGGCGTCGACCGCGACGGCGATCTGCGTGGCATCGGCCGCGGTGTGTCCGAGCGAGACGACCACGCCGGACTTCACGAGATGACGGATGTAAGCCGGGGATTCCGGCCAATGAGGCGAAAGCGTCACGAGCTTCACGAGTCCGCCGGCGGCTTGCTGCCAGCGATCGAACTCGGCGATGGCCGGGGCGCGCACGTCCGCTGCCGGATGCGCTCCGCGCGGCCCATCCTCGGGCGCGATGTGCGGCCCTTCGACATGGATGCCGGCGACCATCGCGGC
>CAXNHL010000025.1:0-12423 GCA_964202105.1 Opitutales bacterium
CCGAGCAACTGGCCGAGACGATCCTTGCCGACGGCGTGGACATCCTCATCGACCTCGCATTGCATACGTCAGACAACCGCCTCGACGTCTTCGCCCTCAAGCCGGCCCCACTGCAAGTCTCCTGGCTCGGCTATCCGGAGAGCTCCGGCGTCTCGACGATGGACTTCCGAATCACGGACGCCCACCTCGAGCCTCCGGCTGGGAATCGTATCGCCCATGCGAAAGAGAAGGCCTGGATGCTCCCCGACTGCTGGACCTGCTACGAGCCACCGACCGGCTACCCTGAAGTCAATGCGTTGCCCTCAGCGGCCGGGAAGCCTTTCACCTTCGGCTCGCTCAATAACAACTGTAAGATCAACGGCGACGTCCTCGACGCCTGGGCCAGGATTCTCTTGGCGACACCAGGCTCCCGCCTGAAGCTCCTTGCCAAGCAAGGCACGCATCGACGTCGCTTCGTCGACGAACTCGTCCGCCGGGGCGTCGAGGCGGAGCGCATCCAGTTCGCCGACTACGTGCCCGCCGCCGCGGACCTCTCGCAAGGCGGCCTGCTGGCCCGCTATCACGACATCGATGTCGCCCTCGACACTTTCCCCTACGGCGGGATGACGACCACGCTCGATGCCCTCTGGATGGGCGTGCCCGTGGTCAGCCTGATCGGCGAACGCAATCTCGGCCGCGCCGGCCTCAGCCTTCTCAGCAACGTCGGACTGAGCGAGTTCGCGACGAAGGACGCGGATGGCTACGTCGACGTCGCGGTGAAGCTCGCCCACGACCTGCCCCGGCTCGCCGACCTCCGTGCCTCGCTCCGCGAACGCCTGCGATGCTCGCCCTTGCTCGACGCGGAAGGCTACACGCGCAAAGTCGAGGCGGCCTTCCGCGGCATGTGGCTTGAATGGTGCCGGCGACAGGGTAAGGTCGCCTGACCCCCATGCGACTGCTGCTTTCCCTGCTGCTGCCCCTAGCCGTCTACGCCGCCGAGGCGCGTAAGCCGAACATCCTCGTGATCCTCGCCGACGACCTCGGCTACGGCGACGTACGCGCCAACAACCCGACCCGTAGCAAGATCCCGACGCCGCATCTGGACAAGCTCGCCTCCGAAGGGATGCGCTTCACCGACGGACACTCCTCCTCCGGCGTCTGCTCTCCGTCGCGCTACGCGCTCCTCACCGGACGCTACCACTGGCGTACCCGCCTGCAGACCGGCATCGTGGGCGTCTTCGGCGAACCACTCATCGCTCCTGACCGACTCACCGTGGCCGGTCTTGCGAAGCAACACGGCTACCGTACCGCGGCGATCGGCAAATGGCACCTCGGTTGGGACTGGCCGATCACCGAAGGCGACCGCCCGCTCTTCCGTAATTACAAGGAGGCCGACAAGTCTTCGCCCGACGCCCATCGCGAGACCTGGCGCAAGGTCTTCTCCCAGCCGATCGCCGGCGGGCCGACGACCCGCGGCTTCGACACCTACTTCGGGACCGACGTGCCTAACTGGCCGCCCTATTGCTTCATCGAGAACGATCGCACGATCGGCACCCCCAGCGTGCCCCTGCCCGCCGAGTTCTTCCGCAACCACCTGGCCAGCACGCCCGGACCGGCGCTGCCCGATTGGAAACTCGAGGCCATCCTGCCGGCGTTGACCGAACGCGCCTGCGCTTTCATCAATGATGCAGCCCGCAAGCCCGAACCCTTTCTCCTCTACCTTCCATTGACCACGCCGCACACGCCCTTGGCGGTGAACGCGGAATGGAAAGGCAAGAGCGGCCTCAACAACGCCGCCGCGGACCTGATCATGGAGACGGACGCGGCCGTCGGCAAGGTGCTCGCCGCGCTCGAAGCCAGCGGAGCGGCCAAGGACACGCTGGTACTCTTCACCAGCGACAACGGCTTCGCCTCCTACGTGGGCGTGAAGGACCTGGAGAAGCAGGGTCACTTCCCGAGCGGTCCGCTGCGCGACTACAAGACCTCGGTCTACGAAGGTGGCCACCGAGTCGCCTTCATGGCTCGCTGGCCCGCACAAGTCTCGGCCGGGACGACCTGCGACCAACTCGTCCACCAGGCCGACATCATCGCGACCGTGGCCGACATCCTGCAGACCAATCTCCCGGCGAACGCCGCCGAAGACAGCTTCAGCTTTCTCCCGCTCCTCAAAGGCTCCGCCTCGCCGACTCGCGCCCACGCGATCAGCTGCGCTTCCGCCGGCACTCCCGGCCTGCGCCTCGGGAATTGGAAGTATATCCCGACCCAACCTGCCCAGCTCTACGACCTCGCGAACGACATAGGGGAAACCAGGAACCTCGCGGCCAGCCAGCCTGAGCGCGTAGCCGAGATGAAGGCCCTGCTCGAGAAGCTCATCACCGACGGACGCTCCACCCCCGGCGAACCTCAGAAGAACGACGTCACCGTCGTCCGGTTCCCCAAGGCCGGGGCGCCCAAAGCCAAGACCGCCAAGAAGGCCAAATAAACTCATCTCCTTACCATGCGCCCGCTCCTTGCCCTATTGCTCTCGGTCCTTTCGCTGACCGCCGCCGACCCCGCGTCCTTGGCCCTGCCCGTGCCCTCGGCCGAGGCCACGCTGCCCGGCGAAGGCGCGCTGCGCCGCTATGACGGCTATGTGAAGCGGTGGAACACCATCCGCCCGCAATGGGCGACGGAGATCGCCAAGGACCAAGGCGCGGTGGTCTTTTTCGGCGATTCGATCACCCAGGGCTGGGGTACGGATTTCCGGAAAGCCTTCGAAGGCATGAAACTGGCCAACCGCGGCATCGGCGGTGACACGACCCGCGGCATGCTGCTCCGGCTCGAGGAGGACGTGCTCGCGCTCAAGCCTAAGGCCGTCGTGCTCTTGATGGGCACCAATGACATCGAGGTCGAAGTGCCGGCCGACGCCATCGGCCGTAATTTCCAGAAAATCGTCGCCGCGCTCAAGGCCCATGATCCGAAGATGCCCGTCATCGTCTGCCGCATCTTCCCGAGCTCGGCCACGAAGAAGCGTCCGAAGGAGACCATCCTCGCCGTCAACGAGCTCTTCGCCGCCGCGGTGAAAGGCGACCCGCAGTTCACGGTGCTCGATACCTACGCCCTCTTCGCCGATGCCGAAGGCGACGCCCTGCCCTCCCTCTTCCCCGACCTGCTTCACCTCAACCCCGCCGGCTACGCGAAGTGGGCCTCGGCGCTCCGTCCGGTGTTCGCCACGCTCGGACACCTCGACACATCGGCCGACGACTTCAAGCCGGAGGAAGGCTTCGTGAGTCTGTTCAACGGCAAGGACCTGACCGGCTGGGGCTACCGCGCCACGCCTCCCCGCAAGGGCGCGCCCAAGCCCGGCGCCCCGCTGTTCGTGGAAGTAAAGGTAGACCAATCTTTAGACGGCCGGACCGAGAGCGCCGACGGACGTTACCGCGCCATCAACGGACGCCTCGTGATCACCACTCCCGCCGAAGGCCGCCGCATCCAAGCGCTCTGGACCACCCGCGAATTCCCCGAGGACTTTGAGCTACGTCTCGAATTCCGCGCCACCCCCAACGCCGACAGCGGCGTCTACCTGCGCAAGCCGCAGCTCCAGTGCCGCGACTTCCTCGTGGCCGGGCCTTACAAGGACCTGAAGCAGTATAAGGCCCAGGACTGGAACGAACTGGTCGTCGTCGTGAAGGGCGGCGTCGCGCACGCCACCTGCAACGGCGAAGTCCTGGAAGCCGCCCTCAAGCTGCCCGCGACGGGCCCGATCGGCCTCGAAGGCGACCGCGGCCAGATGGAATACCGCCACCTGCGCGTGAAGACGCTCGCCCGCTGAGTCGGTTTCCGACTGACTGCGGACGTCCCTCGGCCGCCTCCACCCCCGCACCCGCGATCCGCGCATGCGCATCGCCCTCAAGCCTGCACGCCTTCTTCCCTCACCTCTCCACATGAAGCTTATTTTCCTCTTCCTGGCCACCCTGCTGCTCGCGCCGTCGGCCGTGCTCCGGGCCGCCGAAGGACCCGCGCCGAAGCCGAACATCATCTTCATCCTGACGGACGATCAGGGCTACGGTGACCTAGGGCGGCACGGACATCCGCTACTCAAGACGCCGAATCTCGACGCGTTGCACGACCAGAGCGTGCGCTTCGAACAATTCTACGTGAGTCCGTCCTGCTCGCCGACGCGCGCGGCGCTCCTGACGGGCATGCACGAGTTCCGCAACGGCGTCACGCATACCACCCTGCCGAGAGAACACTTGAACAAGGATGCCGTCCTTCTGCCTCAGATCTTGCGGTCCGCAGGCTATCGCACGGGCTTCGTCGGCAAGTGGCATCTGGGCGGCGAAGGCGACTATGCTCCGGAGAAGCGCGGGTTCGAATGGTCCTCCACCAATGTCGGCGGTCCGAACGTGCACTTCGACCCGGCCATGATCCGCAACCGCAAGCGCGAACCGCGGAAAGGCTTCCGGGAGGACATCTTTTTCGACGAGGCCATGGCCTTCATCGATGAGCGCAAGGATGCCCCCTTCTTCTGCTATCTCGCCACCTATTCGCCCCATGCGCCGCTGGCCGCCCCCGCGGAGTTCGTGGCGCCATTCCGCGGCAAGGTGGACGACGAGGAGGCCGCGTATCTCGGTATGGTCGCCAACCTCGACTACAACCTCGGACGGCTGATGCAGCATCTCCGGGAGCGTAAATTGGAGGACAACACCATCCTCGTCTTCATGAACGACAACGGCCAGACCCACGGTCTGGATGTCTTCAACGCCGGTATGAGGGGCAGCAAATGCACCATCTGGCAGGGCGGCTCGCGGGCCATCTCCCTCTGGAAATGGGCCGGGAAATGGCAGCCGCACACGGTGTCTAATCTGACGGCCCACCTGGACGTCCTCCCGACGCTCTGCGACCTCGCCGGGGCAGCCCTCCCGCCCCCGCTCGGCGCGAAGCTCGAAGGCTTCACGCTCCGGCCGCTGCTTGAGTCCGCGGCGCCGGTCAGTTGGCACGACGACCGCCTGCTCTTCCATCATGTCGGCCGCTGGCCCAGCGGCTTGGCGGCCGCGCATAAATATGCGATGGCCTCCGTGCAGACGGGCGACCTCCTCCTCGTGCGCAGCCGTCCGTGCGATGACCCAGCGTGCAAGCAATACTCCAGCCAGTGCACCACCCTGCGCTCCGTCGAAGCGGGCGCCACCGCGGCGACTTACACCAAAGCTGACGCCCAGTTCCACTGGGGCGTCACGCCGCCCGGACGCTGGTCGCTGTTCGACCTCAAGAAGGATCCGGTCTGCCGGAACGACCTTGCGGCCGAACGGCCGGAGCTGACCGCCAAGCTCGCTGCGTCTTACGACCAGTGGTGGGACTCGCTCTACCCCACGATGATCCAACTCGGCGGCGACAAGGGTGAGCCCGAACCGCTCAGCAAGGGCCGCGTAAAAAAACAGAAGTAAGACCATGAGACCTATCCTCACCCTTCTCGCGGCCCTGCTGCTCGCCCCGCTGGTCGCCTGGCCGGCGGCTGACGCGTCGCCGAAGCGCACGAAGCCGAACATCATCTTCATCTACGCCGATGATTGGGGCTGGGGAGACCTGTCATGTCATGGCAACTCATGGCTGAAGACCCCGCGCCTCGACAAGCTGGCCAGCGAAGGCATCGACTTCCAGCAGTTCAATGTCTTGAGCCCGGTGTGCTCCCCCAGCCGAGCGGCGGCCATGACGGGGCGTTTTCCCGGTCGCTTCGGCATCAACACGGTCTTCGGCGTCACCAAGCCGCCGGAGATGCCCGACTGGCTGGACCCCCGGGCGCCCACGATTGCCCGCATGCTCAAGACTGCGGGTTATCGCACCGGACACTTCGGAAAGTGGCATCTGGGCGAAGGCACGCCGACCATGGCGGACTATGGTTTCGACGACTCCGCCGTCTATCACGGGCCGGGGCCGAAAGTCGGGCCCTACGGCAACGACATCCCGAACCAGGCGATCAAGTTCATCGAGGCGAACAAAGACCGACCGTTCTATGTCAACGTGTGGCTACACGAAAGCCACCTGGCCCACAGCCCTTCGGCCAAGGCCATGGCGCAGTGGAAACATCTCGAACCCCGGCAACAGGTCTACGCCGCGGTCATCACCGATGGCGACGATAAGGTCGGCCTGATCCTCGATGCGCTGGAGCGATGCGGCATCGCCCAGGACACGTTGGTAGTCTTTTCCAGCGACAACGGCCCGGCAAAACCCAAAGCGAACGACCAAGGCGTCCCCGGGAAATATCGCGGCCACTACAACGTCGGTGAAACCGGCGGATTGCGCGGCCAGAAAACCAGCCTCTTCGAAGGCGGCGTCCGCGTGCCATTCATCGTGCGCTGGCCCGGCCGAGCGCCGGCCGGCCTGAAAAACGACGCCACCGTGCTGACGGCGGTGGACCTGCTCCCGACCTTCTGCGCCATCGCCGGAATCAACCCGCCCGAAGCAATCGACGGCGAGAATCTGCTGCCGGCCCTGAAAGGCGAAGCGGCTCGGCGCACGCGGCCCATCTTCTGGCGCATCAGCGGCAACAAGAGAGAAGCGGACTACTGGCCTGACCTGGCGATGCGCGAGGGAGACTGGAAACTGGTCACCACCTTCGACGGAAAGCGTTCCGAACTCTACAATCTACCAGCAAACCGCGCTGAAGATGTGGCCAAAAATCAGGCGAAGGAACACCCGCAGGTCGTCGCCCGCCTGACCCAGCTCGCGCTGGAATGGAACACGACCCTGCCCACCAAGGCGGACCCCGCCTGTTCGGCGACACCGCGATAAACCAGGCGGAAGGAAAACCAGGCTGGAGCGACGCGTCGTCCGCTGATTGACTGCGGCGATGCTCGACTGGATCCAAGGCCACACCCTGCTGCCCGCCGACGGGTGGATCCTGCTGCTCGCGCTCTTCGGGGCCCTCTGCATCGGGCTCTCGAAGTCGGGCCTCGCCGGCACGGCGACGCTCAACGTCGTCATCATGGCCAAGATCTTCGACGCCAAGCCCTCGGTCGGGATCGTCCTGCCCATGCTCATCGTCGCCGACCTGATGGGCTACCTCATCAACCGCCAGGGCGGCAGCTGGCGACAGATTATCCCGATGATTCCCGCGGCGGTCGTCGGCGTCTTCGCCGGCTGGTTCCTGCTCGACCGGGTCGACAACGGCTCCGCGCGCATCGTCATCGGCGTCCTCATCCTCGCCCTGCTCGCCTTCAACGTCGTCCTGCATCATCGGCGCGAGCAGCTCCTGGCCCTCACGCGCCACCGCACCTTCACCTGGGGTATGGGCGGTATCGCGGGCATCGCCACGATGCTCGCCAACGCCGCCGGCCCGGTGATGACGGTCTACCTGCTGGCCCAGCGCCTGGAGAAAAAGGAGCACCTCGGCGTGTTCTGCCGCTTCTTCCTTTTCATCAACCTCTTCAAACTCCCCTTCAGCGGAAACCTCGGACTCGTCACCGGACCGTCACTTATGACCAATCTGGTGCTCCTGCCCGGGGTGATCGCGGGTATCGTGCTCGGCTGGCAGATCCTGAAGCGCATCAAGCAGGATGCCTTCGAATCCGTCCTGGCCTGGCTGACGGCCTTCGCCGCGGTCTGGCTGATCATCGGCTGACCGCTTGACTCCGCTCGGCGGGAAAGCGGAAATAAGGGTCTTATGAAGACCCCGCTGCTCGCCCTCCTCGCCGGCTTCGCCCTCGTCGGCTGCCAGACCCCGGAAACCGCCCCAGCCGCACCGGCCAAAGCCGCTGCGCCCGCCGCCGCTCCGGCCAAGGCCGTCCCCGTCCAGCGTAACCTCGCCGTGGGCGCCACGCCCGAGAGCGTGACCAAGGGCTTCGGTAGAAAATATTACGTGACCCTCATGGGTACCTCCCGCAAGCAGGGCGACGGTGACGGCAAGATCGTCAAGGTCGACGGCGACAAGGTGACGGTGCTCACCGAAGGACTGGATGACCCGAAGGGCATCGTCTTCGTCGACAAACAGCTCATCACCGCCGATTTCGATAAGGTGTGGTCCATCGACGCCAAGGGCAAGAAGACCCTGCTCGCCGGACCCTCCGCCTTCCCCACCCCGCCCACCTTCCTGAACGACGTCGTCGTCTCGCCTGACAAGAAGAGCGTCCTCATCACCGACATGGGCGCGGTCACCAAGATGCGTGGTGCCGACGGCAAGCTCTTCGAAATCAACAGCGCTGAGCACAAGGCCATCCCGGTCATCGCCCGCGTCTTCCAGGTCACGCTCGAAGGCAAGGTCACCGAAGTCATCGCTCCGACTGCCAAGATGCTCAACCCGAACGGCATCGATGTCATGGCCAATGGCCGTATCCGCATCGCCGAGTTCTTCACCGGCGACGTGCTCGAGTACAACAAGGGCAAGTGGAAGACCATCGCCAAGGGCCACCGCTCCGGCGACGGCATCGTCCACGACTCCAAGGGTCGCTTCTACGTTTCCGAAGTCATGACCGGTCGCGTCACCCGCTACGAAGCCGACGGCTCCGCCCCCAAGGAACTCGGCCAGGGCCTGAAGGCCGCCGCCGACCACTTCCTCGACGAACAGGCTGGCGTGCTCATCGTCCCGGACAGCAAAGCGGGGGAGCTGGTCTTCCTCGCCCTTTAAGGCGGGAAAGGGCCAAGGCTAGAGTCAGGGCTAGGGCTAGTAATCTGGCCCTGGCGAAGCCTGCCCAGCAGGGGTTAATCGACAGAAAATAAAGGCGGCCCGGCGCACAGCGGGCTGGAGTTATGCTATCACCCGCCAAGGATGGCTAACCTCAGCGATGCCCCTGCGTTGCCTCACCCTTCTCCCCTTCCTCGCCGCGCTGGCTTTGGGCGCGACGCCGGAGGCGCGCATCGACGAGAAGCATCGCGCCTTCCTCAAGGAATACTGCGTCGAGTGCCACAACGCGGATAAGCAGAAAGGAAAGCTCCGTCTCGACGATATCGCCTTGAAGCTGGACACGGTCCAGCTCGCGGATCGCTGGCAGAAGATCCTGAACCAGGTCAACTCGGGCGAGATGCCACCCGAGGACTCCAAGCAGCCGACCCCGATCGCAAAAGCCGATTTTCTCGAGATGCTGTCGGGCACGCTGGTAACCGCCCGCAAGACGATTGGTGACGCCCAAGGTCAGATCACGATGCGTCGCCTGAACCGACGCGAGTACAAGAACACGCTCCGCGACCTGCTCGGGGTGGACATGTCTGTCAACGAACTCCCGGCCGACGGTGGTGCCGGCGCCTTCGACACGGTGGGGGCGTCCCTCTTCATGTCATCGGATCAGTTCGAGCAATACCTCGCTCTGGGCCGACAAGCTATCGACGAACACGTCATTCGCTTCGGCCGTCCAACGCCCGAACTGAAAGTCCGCTTCGAAGCAGAAACCTACGCGAATCCGCGCATCACCAAGTCCTACGCCGATCGCGTCGACTGCCATGAACGCTATGTCGCCTGGACAAAGGCGGTCGATGCCGTCGCCGCCCTACCCGCGAACGCGGCAATCGTCGCAACGATTCAAGCGGAAAAGAAAGGCAACGTGACCTACCGCTATTACCAATGGCAGCGCATCCCGGGAGCACCCAGCCCTGAGAAGTTCGGCTACCTCGACGCCATCCATGCCGACGAGCAAGGCCGCCGTAACTGGGTGCACTCCGCCCCCCAGCAACGTGCTTACCTAGCGAACCCGGCGACGAAGACCGGCTCCTTCCTCACCTACGCGGACGTCTTCGCCAATCCCTACCAGCCGTTCAGCATCCCCAACGGTTGGCCGGCAGGTAAATATACCATTCGCGTGCGGATAGCGGCGACGGCCGATACGCCCAAGTCACGTCACTTCGTGGAATTCGGCCCGCTTCAAGGTGCCGTCGCCAGCACGCACGAAGTGACCGGGACGATTGCAAAACCGCAGGTCCTGGAAATCCCGGTGACGATCACCACTGGAGGAAGCCGCGGCTTCTTCCTGCGCGAGCGTGGCTCCTTTGATTCCAATGAACGGGCCCTGCAGATCTTCGGTGAAGCCCTCAAGCGCAACGGCATCGGGCCGGAGTTCGCCCTGTGGATCGATTGGGTCGAGGTCGTGAACGGCGGGCCGGCGCCCGCGACCTTCGATCACCGCGAAACGGAAATCCTAGCTAATCGCGTCGTGGGCGGAACCTACAACGGATATTACCTCGGCGGTTATAAGGTCTCTAAAGCCTATCTCGACTCCGACCGCTCCAAGCCACCGTCGGCCTTCGGCAAAGGCATCCCCGACGAACAATCGGCCAAGTTCCACATCAGAATCTTCAACGAGCACGGGCCAAGCTTCCGGCGCTACCTTGAGGACCCACTCAACAAGACGGGCGCCACGCTGAATATCTTCGAGACGCATAAGGAAGAAGTCATCGCGCTTCCACCGGACGTCTCGACGGACTGGGATAAGACTAAACGAGATCCCGTACCGCCCGGAGAATATCTCCTTCGCCTCCGGGTTGGCGCTATCGCCGGCACGCCGACCTCACGGCATTACCTGGAGATGGGTAGTCGCACCAAGGATATCCCTTTTGCCTTACTCCAGACGTTCGAAATCACCAGCACGACGGACGCCCCACAGACCTTCGAGGTGCCGGTGACCATCACGGCGAACGGGCCACGCTCTTTTGTCTTCCGGGAAAAGCGGGATATCAAAAACGACCTGGAAACCTACGAGGCCGCCCGCAAGGCCACCGGCCTAGGCCCCCCGGCAGCCCTCTGGATCGATTGGGTCGAGTGGGAGGCCGTCGATGCCCGTCAACGCGGCTCCGCAGTCGAAACCGCGATCCCCGCGCCCCCTGAAGGCGTCAGCGAAAGTGAGTATGCCCGGACGGTCATCAACCGCTTCGCGACCAGGGCCTTTCGCGGCAAGACTCCCGAGACGGCCTATATCGACAAACTCGTCACCCTCTTTGCCAAGCGCCGCGCGGCCGGCGAGCCCCTGACGACGGCCCTAAAGCAACCGTTGAGCGTGATCCTAGCCTCGCCTGGCTTCCTCTACCTGCAGGAACCGGGCGTAGAAAAACAGCGTCGTCGACTCGATGACCTCGAACTCGCCGCCCGACTGTCCTACTTCCTCTGGAGCGCGCCGCCAGACGCCGAGCTCCTGCGTCTAGCCCAGCAAAACACACTGCACCAGCCCGCCATCCTGAGCGCGCAGGTTGACCGCCTGATCGCCGACCCGAAATCGTCCGCCTTCGTGACTGGGTTCACGCATCAGTGGCTTGGCCTGCATCGCCTCGATTTCTTTCAGTTCGACACCAAGCTGCACAAGGATTTCGACGACAGCACCAAAGCCGCCGCCCGCAACGAAGTCTATCAGACCGTCGACCATATTCTACGCCACGGCGACAGCCTCAACCGCCTACTCAAGAGTGACTACGTGGTGATCAATGGCCTGCTCGCCGATTACTACGGATTGAGCGAGGTGAGCGGCGACACCTTCCGCAAGGTGGCGCTCCCCAAGGATTCACCCCGCGGCGGGCTGCTCGGAATGGCCGCCGTCCTCGCCATGGGCAGCAACGGTCGCGATACCAGCCCGGTCGAACGCGGCGCCTGGGTCCTCCGCAAGCTCCTCCACGAACCGCCGCCCCCCGCCCCGCCGAACATCCCTCAGCTGAGTCGACTCGAAGACAAGCTCTTGTCGACCCGCGAACGTCTCGCCGCCCACCAAGAGCAACCCCAGTGCGCCCAGTGCCACCGGAAGATCGACCCTGTTGGCTTCGGACTGGAGAACTTCAACGCCACCGGTAAATGGCGTACCACCGAAACCTATGAAAAGAAGGGGGTCGGGAGCAAGACCTGGCCCATTAGCCCGGCCGGCACCTTCTACAAGGGGGCTAGCTTCAAGGACTACTTCGAGCTCCGCGACCAGATCGCCGCCCACCCGGAGAAGTTCGGCCGCGGCTTCACCGAGGCCCTGATCGAATACGGACTGGGCCGACCTTTTGGATTCCTCGACGAGCCGCGCGCGATAGACATCATGACCCAAGCCCGCTCTCAGGATTATCAGATGTCGGCCTTCCTCCGCGCCCTCGTCCTTTCCGAAACTTTCCAAACCAAATGAGCCACCCCGACCTCAGCCGCCGCCATTTCCTCCGCGCCGCCGGCACGCTGATCGCCCTACCCGCGCTGAGCTCGCTCGGCTTCAAGGCCTTCGCCGCCGAGAAGCCCGTCAGCCAGCCGAAGCGGATGGTCTTCCTGGGCTTCGGCTATGGCGTCACCAACGAGACCTGGTTCCCTTCCCTCAAGGACACCGGCGCCGACTACGCCCTGCCCGCCGGGCTCGCCCCGCTCGCGGAACACAAGAAAGACTTCACGCTCGTCCAAGGCCTCTCGAATAAGTTCAGCGATGAGGCCCACTGGGGGAGCACCTTCTGGCTCACGGGGGCCAACCGCTATTCCGAGCCGGGCCAGAGCTTCCACAACGGCATCTCCGCCGACCAAGTCGCCGCCGCCAA
>CAXNHL010000026.1:0-12281 GCA_964202105.1 Opitutales bacterium
GATGCCCGCGCGCTGACCTGTTTCCGTTTGCGGGCGGGAGGGCCTGCCGTATGGTGACGGCGATGGCTTCTCCCTTCCATTACCAGGATCCCTTTCCGTTGGGCGACGATACCACGAAGTATCGCCTCCTCACCAAGGAGCACGTCTCCGTCGCCGAGTTCGACGGCAAGCCGATCCTCAAGGTCGCGCCCGAGGGCCTGACCCTCCTCGCCAACCAGGCGCTCCACGACATCAATTTCTATCTCCGCACCGAGCACCTCGAGCAGGTCGCCGCGATCCTCGCGGACCAGGAAGCCAGCGACAACGACCGCGCCGTCGCGCTCGCGATGCTGCGTAATGCCGAGGTCGCCGCGAAGGGCGTGCTGCCGTTCTGTCAGGACACCGGCACCGCGCAGATCACCGCCAAGAAAGGCCAGCAGGTCTGGACCGGCGGCGACGATGCCGAAGCGCTCTCGCTCGGCGTCTATCAGGCCTATGCGCAGAATAACCTCCGTTACTCGCAGCTCGCGCCGCTCGATCTCTACACCGAAAAGAACACTGGTACGAACCTCCCCGCGCAGATCGACATCGCCGCCGTCAAGGGTTCCAAGTTCGAGTTCCTCTTCGTCGCCAAGGGCGGAGGCTCCGCCAACAAGTGCTACCTCTATCAGGAGACCAAGGCCGTCCTGAACCCGAAGTCGCTCGTCAAGTTCCTGACCGAGAAGATGCAGTCGCTCGGCACCGCCGCGTGCCCGCCGTATCACCTCGCGTTCGTCATCGGCGGCACCTCCGCCGAAGCGACCATGAAGGCCGTCAAGCTGGCCTCGACCCATTACTACGACGCGCTGCCCACGACCGGCAACGAGCACGGCCGCGCCTTCCGCGACACCGCGCTCGAGGCCGAGCTCCTCAAGGTCGCGCATCAGCTCGGCATCGGCGCGCAGTTCGGCGGTAAGTGGTTCGCCCTCGATGTGCGCGTCGTCCGCCTGCCGCGTCACGGCGCCTCGTGTCCGATCGGCCTCGCCGTCTCCTGTTCCGCCGACCGCAACGCCAAGGCCAAGATCGACAAGGATGGTATCTGGATCGAGCAGCTCGAGGAGAATCCCGGCCGCTTCATCCCGGCCGATGCCCGCAAGCACGCCGACGCCACCCAGGTCGTGAAGATCGACCTCAACCGTCCCATGGCGGACATCCGGGCCGAGCTTTCGAAGCATCCGGTCACCACGCGCCTCGCGCTCACCGGCACGCTCGTCGTCGCCCGCGATATCGCGCACGCCAAGATCCGCGAACGTCTCGAGAAGGGCGAAGGCCTGCCGCAGTATATCAAGGACCACCCCGTCTATTACGCCGGCCCCGCCAAGACCCCCGTCGGCATGGCCTCTGGTTCGTTCGGTCCGACCACCGCCGGCCGTATGGACAGCTACGTCGAACTCTTCCAGAAGCATGGCGGCTCGCTCGTCATGATCGCCAAGGGCAACCGCGGCGAGACCGTCACCAACGCCTGCAAGGCGCACGGCGGTTTCTACCTTGGATCCATCGGCGGCCCCGCCGCCATCCTCGCGCAGGAGAACATCCGTAAGGTCGAAGTCATCGATTATCCCGAGCTCGGCATGGAAGCCGTCTGGAAGATCGAAGTCGTCGACTTCCCCGCGTTCATCCTCGTCGACGACAAAGGCCACGACTTCTTCCGCGAGCTCCCCGGCGGCTGCGGCATCTGCGGTCCCTGAGTATCTCGTACAGGCACGAAAAAGGGCGCCCAGTGGGCGCCCTTTTCATATCTACCGACGCCCGCTCAGGGGTTCGGCGTGTAGGTCGACTTATCGTAGGCGAGCGCCGTGCGGAAGTAGAGGTCCGTTCCCGGGATAGTCAGGCCGAGACCGAAGCCTACGCCTTTGCCAAAGCGTTTCGCGATGCGCTGACAGAGCCAGCCCCACCAGAGGAAGAGCAGGAGCAAGCAGAGCAGCTTGGCGCCTTTGTCCTGCGCCTTGAGGAAGGGGAGGACCAGCAGCAGCGGGAGCGTCCACCAGGCCGACAGCCCGGCGAGGCGCGTGAGGATCACGTGATGGTAGACCGGAATGACCGCCTTCCATCCTTCCACGCCAGCCTTCTCGAAGATCAGCCACAGGCCGCGCAGGCTGAAGGCGATCAGGGCGACCAGCGTGACGGCGAGGAAGCAGGCGCCGAAGACTTTGCCGTAGTCGATGGGGGCGATCTCGGCGGCGAGGACGGAAGCGAACACAGGGGTGAGGTTCATGATGGTCAGCCTAGGCGGGCCGATGGCGGAGTCCACGGCCAAAGAAAAAAGGCGCCCGGATAGGCGCCTCTCTTGGGGCTCAAGCGACGGAGCTTAGGACGACGTCGGCTTATTTCTCCCACTCCAGCGCGCCGCGCTTGAACTCGTAGGCCAGGCCGAGGACGAGGACGCCGAGGAAGACCGCGGTGGCCGCGGTGATGGCGATGCCGGCGGCGAGGAATTCGCGGTAGACCAGGGCCCAAGGCACGAGGAAGACGACTTCGATGTCGAAGAGGATGAACAGCATCGCCGTCACGTAGAACTTCACGGCGAAGCGAGGATGGGGCTTACCTTCCATCGGCAGGCCGCACTCGTAAGCCTTGTCCTTGATGTAGTTGCCCTTGGCGCGCTGTCCGAAGAGGTGGCTGACGGCGAGGATGATGGCCGGGATCGAGAGACCCAGGACGACCTGCACGAGGACGGGCAGGTAGGTGCTGAGGGACTGGGATTCGGCGGCGGCCATCGGTAGCGGACACAAAAAAGCCCTCGCCGGAGGAGGCAAGGGCTTTTGCGGGAAGCCGCCTTACTTGCTGGGCTGCAAGGGGCTGGGAGCGGCCTGCGCCGGACCTGGGATAGGCAGGAAAGAGGGCGCGGCGGGGGCCGCGGGCTGGCCGGCCTTCCGGAAGTCGGCGAAGGAAGCCGGGAGCTGTTCGGACAGCCAGGCGGGGACCGTGAAGACCGCGAGCTTGTCGGCGGTGTTGGCCGGGTGCTTCGGGTCTGAGTGCGTGACGCGCGCGAAGAGCTTGCCCGGATCGTTGGGCTGAGTGCCCGCGAGCTTGGCGAAGGCCAGCGTCGCGGTGGCTCCGTCGAAGGTCGTCAGCTTCACTTCCACCGTGCGCGGAGCCTTGGCGGCATCGGCGTCGTTCTTCGCGGCCGCGTCGGCGGCGCGGAAGGTCGCTAACGTCGCGACCAGTTCCTCGAGGGCGTCGGCATCCTTGCCTTCGAACGGCGCGCCGACCGACTTGCGGCTCAGCTCCGTGCGTCCGTCTTTCCAGTTCAGCGCGATCGTCTTGATGTCCGCCGGCTTGGCCGAGAAGAGCGTCAGGTCGACCCACGAGGCGGCGTCGCCTTCGAGGTGCGCGCTGAAGTCGGTGCGGATCGCGAAGGCCTGACCGGCGAGGCGGGCGGAGTTGCCCAGGCCGTCTTCGGTCGGCTTGCCGAACTCGACGACCACGGCGCGGCCGTCGGTCGTCGCGAGGGTCACCGAAGATTCGGTGAGGCCGAGTTTCTCGAGGCGTTTCGGGTTGGCCGTGAGCTGGCCGTGCTGGCGGGCCTTCTGTAGGCCGCGGATAAGCGGCAGCAGGCGGTTCTCGACGTCGGCCGGCAGGCCGAAGCGTTCCGACACTGTCCAGGCTTCGCCGGTCTTCACGACCGTCACGCTGCGCGGGCCGGACTTCACCGTGAGTGATTTCAGGGCGCCGAAGACGGCGGGATCGACGAGCGGGGGTTGGGCCGCCGCGGTTTCGGCGGTCTCGCGCGTCAGACGGACGACCGCGAAGGCGACGAGTCCGAGGACGAGGGTGGCGATGAGCAGGGTCTTGTTGCGCATGGCGGATCAGGATAGTTTACGACGACGGACGAGGGCGTAGCCCAGGCCGAAGAGCAGGGCGAGGGCGGGGCCGGCGAGCAGGTTGAGCACCTGAAGGCGGCGGCCGAGCGAGTTGACGTCTTCGCTGAGTCCGCGGCGGATGATACGACGCTCCTCGGACAGCTTGTCGGCTTCGACCTGGAACTTCTCGATCTCGCGCTGCATCTCCGGCGTGATCACCAGGCCCTTGGAGGTGACGCCGCCGGACTGACGGGAAAGATCCGCGATCTTCGCGTTGGCTTCCTCGAGGCGGCGCTCGATCTCGTCGAGCTTGGCCTGGTAGCGGACCTGGGCCACGCGTTCGATCTCCTGCACGCGCTTGAACGGACGCAGCGAGGTGCCTTTCGAGCGGAGGCCGACGAGTTCGTCGCTGCCGCCGAGTGTCTCGAGGGCGCTGATCACGAACCCGAAGTTGTCGTTGACCGGTTCGGTGGCGACCTGGCCGCCGACCTGACGCTGGCGCACCGTGAACGGATCCATCATGAAGTCCGAGTCGGCGACGATGATGAGCCGGCCGGGTTTCTGGCTGGCCGCGAGATGCGGACCGGCGGGCGGCGCGACGGGAGCCTTGGGCGGTTCGCCCGGCCGGGCGGGTTCTTCGGCGGCCGGGGCGGGCGCGCCCTTCGGGTAGGCGGAGGTGAAGTTGCCTGAGACCGTGGCGGCGACCACGCGGGCTTTGCCGTCGGCCTTGAAGGCCAGCGCGACCTTCTCGAAAGGACCGGCGTTGGCGGCGGCCGTCGGCACGGCGCCCATGCCGGCACCGGACTGGGTGACCAGCGGCTCGAGCTTGAGGCGCGCTTCGGCGCCGGAGATCAGCGCGATCGCGCCGGCTTCCATGAAGGCCATCTCCCGCAGGTCGCTGACGAGCGGGGAGTCGGGCGCGAAGGATGCCGGGCCGGCGGCGAAGGCGGCGGGGTATTGCACCGCATCGCCGCGTTGGCCGCGGATCGCGACGGAGGTCGCGGCGTCGGCCGTGACCGCGTCCATCTCGACGTTGATGCCCCAGGCGCGGAGGAGCGCGGGGTCGCTCGCGGCGGTCATCGCCATCGGCGCCATCATGAAGGGCATGTTGCCCTGCGAGAACTTCTGCATGCGCGAGAGCGGGTCGACGGCCGCGAAGACCGCGCCGCCCTTCATCAGATGTTGGTCGACCGCGTAGGCCAGCTGCGGGTCGATGTGGTGCGCGTGCACGAGCGCCACGACCGTGACGTCCTTCGGCAGGCCCTTGTCGGTCGTGTTCAGCGTCACCACTTCGAAGCTCTGGCCGAGTTCGGCGAGCAAGGCGTCGGCCGGGCCGGCCGACTGTTCGCCGCCCTGCGGCAGGGCGTTGGAGATCGGCAGCGAGCTGATCAGCGCGAGCTTCGGGCGTTCGAGGCGCGCGACCGAGGCGACGAGCTTGGACAGGTCGAACTCCAGGAAACGTTCGCGCGAAGGATCGAGCATCGGCATGGCGCGGACCGTGTCGGCGAGCTGCGCCGTGAGACCCAGGTAGGCGTTGCCTTGCGAGGCGCGCATCGGGGCGATGTTCTGGCGCTGGGCGCGCTGTTCTTCCTTGGTATCAGGACGCGGGTCGGTCACGACGAGGCGGACCTTGCCGCCGGAGGCCGCGACGTATTCGCGGAGCAGCGTCTCGACGCGGCGCGAGTAGCTTTCCAGGTAAGGGCGGAGCTTGACGTCGGAGCGGCTGACGAAGAGCTCGAGCGTCACCGTTTCGTCGAGCTTGGCGACGATGCGCTTCGAGCCCGGCGAGAGCGTGAACGTGCGGTCGGCGGTGAGGTCCGCGCGTCCGCCGATTTCGCCGAAGATCAGGTTGACGAAGAAGGCGGCCGCGAGGACGGCGGCGGCGGCGAGAAGGGCTTGGGATCGGTTCATGGCGGTGGGTCGGTTCAGCGACGTTCGACGATGATGGTGCTCAGGCCCAGGCCGGCGAAGGCCACGGACAGGAAGTAGGCGACCGGCCGGGCGTCGATCAGGCCGAGCGTGAAGGGCTCCAGGTTGCGCCAGAGGCCGAGGCGCCGGATCTCGTCGATGCCCGCGGTGCCGAAGGCGCCGGCGAGGAGTTCGTCGAACACGCCGTAGCCGACGAGCACGAGGAGGAAGCAGGCGAGGAAGCCGGTGACGAAGGCGATGACCTGGCTGCGCGTGAGCGCGGAGGCGATGGCCGCGATGCCGAGGCAGGCGCCGGCGCAGAGCAATGAGCCCGCGTAGCCGGAGAGGATCACGCCCCAGTCAGGATCGCCGAGCCAGCCGACCGTGAAGGCGACGGGCAGCGTCATCAGCAGCGCGCACGCGAGGAAGAGCCAGGCGGCGAGGAACTTGCCGAGCGCGGCCTGCCAGACCGTGATCGGCCAGGTGAGCAGCAGTTCGAGCGTGCCTTGGCGACGTTCTTCGGCCCAGAGGCGGGCGCCGGCGGCGGGGGCGAGGAACGCCCACAGCCACGGATGGTAGAGGAAGAAACGGTCCAGGCTGGCGACGCCGGATTCGTAGAGGCCGCCGACGAAGAACGCGAGGGACACCGCGAAGGCGTTGAAGACCGCGAGGAAGACGTAGGCGAGCGGGGTGCGGAAGTAGCCGG
Organism: Opitutales bacterium; assembly: GCA_964202105.1. GTDB lineage: Bacteria > Verrucomicrobiota > Verrucomicrobiia > Opitutales > UBA953 > UBA953. The sequence goes on from CAXNHL010000026.1 coordinate 6,436, forward strand.
CGAACTCACGGCGGAGCATCGCGGCGAAAGGCTTGAGGCCGGGGGCGGCGGGAGCAGGGGAGGTCATGGGGAAGGGTTCAGGCGGTGAGCTGGCGGAAGACGGCGTTGAGGTCGGCGCCGCGGGCGAGGAACTTCTCGCGGGATTCGTCGCAGCGGACTTCGCCCTTCGCGATCACGATGACGCGCGTGCAGAGTTCGCCGACTTCTTCGAGGATATGGGTGGAGACGATGACCGCCTTGGTCGCGGCCATCTCCTTGAGGATGCGGCGCACCTCGTGCTTCTGGTTGGGGTCGAGGCCGTCGGTGGGTTCGTCGAGGATCAGCACTTCCGGGTCGTGCAGGACCGCCTGCGCGAAACCGACGCGCATGCGGTAACCCTTGGAAAGCGTGTCGATGCCCTGGGCGGCGACTTCTTCGAGGCGGCAGAGCGCCAGCGTGCGGCGGACGCTTTCGGCCGGGTCGGCGAGGCCGCGCAGGTCGGCGGCGAAGCGGAGGAACTCGCGGACGGTCATCTCACCATAGGCGGGAGCGCCTTCCGGCGAGTAGCCGAGGTGCTGCTTCGCGCGGACGGCCTCGTCGGCGATGTCGAAGCCCGCGATGTGCGCGGAGCCGGCGTCGGCGCGGAGATGGCCGGTGAGCATCTTCATCGTGGTGGACTTCCCGGCGCCGTTGGGTCCGAGGAAGCCGACGACCTCGCCGCGGTCGACGGAGAAGGAGACGTCGCGGACGGCGCGGAGCGCACCGTAGGACTTCGACAGGTGATGGGCTTCGATGAGGGGCATGGGAAAAAGGGGTCAGCGGTTCTGCGGGGTGCCCTGCGAGGCGACGCGGATGCCGGCTTGCTGGAGCTTCTCGCTGATGCGCAGCAGGAGCTGCTGGTTGAACTCCAGCTGCTTGCCGACTTGGGCCGGGAAATACCAATACATCAGGCGGATGTTCACCGCCCATTCGCTGTAATCCACGACGTGCACGAGGGGCGGGTGGCTCGGCTGGGCGCCTTCGTGTCCGGCGAGCAGGCCGCGGATGATGTCGGCGGCCTCCTTCACCTTGTCGGCCGGCGTGTTGGCCTCGAGGTGGACGAGGTCCTGGGCGCGGATGAAGTCGCGGCGGGTCAGGTTGACGATCGGGCGCGTGGCGAGGTCGCCGTTCGGGATGGCGAGGCGCTGGCCGTCGAGCATCATGATGGTCGTCGAGCGCAGGCCGAGCGACTCCACCTTGCCTTCGTGGCTGCCGATGTTGATGACGTCGCCGAGCGTGAAGGGCTGGTCGACGATGAGCATCACCGCGCCGAAGACGTTCTTGATGGTGTCCTGCGAGGCGAAGGCCAGGCCGACGACCGCGCCGGCGAGCAGGCCGAGGATCGCGTCGGAAGACTTCGGGTCGACGATCGAGATCGCCTTGAACGCGCCGACCAGGATCACCGCGATGCGGATGACCGTGGAGAACATCGGGACGAGGATGTCGTCGAGCTTGTTCTCCGAGCTATCGGCGATCTTCTGGGCCCAGGCGATCGGTACGGCCAGCAGGTGGAAGACCGCCGTCGTGTGGGCGATCGAGCAGAGGAAGGCGCCGGTGACGGCTGCGAAGTCCAGCCAGCCGATGTGCGCGAGGTAGAACTTATTGGCCTGGAGGAGGAAGAGCAGGGTATAGGCCGGGAGGATGAGCGGCAGGGCCTTGCCGAGGGCGGACACGAAGGCGCCGGCGATGGGGCTGTTACCGAACTTCGTCGAGACCCAGCGGAGGACCTTGTCGGCCAGCCAGCCGGCCAGATAGGCGAGGGCGACGTAGCCGATGGCGTGGATGGCGATGTTGCCCCAGTCTTCGGGCGCCTTGGCGACGATGTTCTTGATGTCGCCGACGATGAAGTAGCTGGTCGGGGCGGCGGCGGGAGCGGCAGCGGCCGGAGTGGCGAGGGGGGCGATCTGGGCGAACAACATGGTCAGGGCGTGAGGGGGAGGTGGTATGTAGGACGACCGCCGTCTGTTTTCAAGCGTCACCGAACGCCCAATCCGCTTGAAGCGGGGCGAGCCCCTTGCCACGCTGGGCAGACCGGAATGAGCGAAACCAGCGAAAAAAAGCCCGCCAAGCCCGTGGTCCTGACCTGCGCCCAGCCGACCGGGCGCCTCCATCTGGGTAATTATCTGGGGGCGGTGCTCAACTGGGGCCGCATGCAGGACGACCATGACTGCTATTTCGGCATCGTGGACCAGCACGCCATCACGGTCCCCTACGTCCCGGCCCAGCTCCGGGAGAACACCTACTCCTGCCTCGCCCAGTATGTCGCCAGCGGCCTCGACCCGGCCCGTAGCCGCCTGTTCGCCCAGTCGCACGTCATCGGCCACACCGAACTGGCCTGGATCCTCGGCTGCATCTGCCCGCTCGGTCAGCTGGAGCGCATGACCCAGTTCAAGGACAAGTCCCGCAAGCAGGAGTCGGTCGACGCCGGCCTGCTGTTCTACCCGGTGCTCATGGCGGCGGACATCCTCCTCTATAACGCCGCGCTCGTGCCGGTCGGCGACGACCAGAAGCAGCACCTCGAGCTCGCCCGCGACCTGGCGGAGAAGTTCAACCACCGCTACTCCGACACTTTCAAGGTGCCCGAGCCCTTCATCTCCAAGGTCGGTTCGCGCATCATGTCCCTGCAGGATCCGACCGCCAAGATGTCCAAGTCGGACCCCAATCACGCGGCCACGGTCTTCATCACCGACCGTCCCGAGGACATCCGGAAGAAGATCATGTCCGCCGTCACGGATTCCTCCGCCGAGGTCCGCGCCGGCGCCGACAAGGCCGGTGTCACCAACCTGCTGTCGATCATGTCGGCCTGCACCGGCCGCTCCGTCGCCACTCTCGAGAGCGAGTTCGCGGGCAAGGGTTACGGCGACTTCAAGAAGGCCGTGGCCGACGCCGTCATCGCGATGCTCGACCCCGTCCGCCTGCGCTACGACGAGCTCATCAAGGACCGCGGCGAACTCGACCGCATCCTCAAGTCCGGCGCCGAGCAGGCGCAGGCCACCGCTTTCCGCACGCTCTCCAAGGTCAACCGCAAGGTCGGCTTCGTCGAGCGTCCCCGCTAGGCCTCCCCTTACCCCGCATACCCCAATGAACCGCGAATTCGAGAAACTGCTCAAAGAAAAATGGTTCCTGGTCGCCGCCGACCTCATCGCGGTCCTGGCGATCCTCCTCGTCATGCCCGACAAGCGCGACGGCCTCGATACCTTCCTGGTCATCTGCGCGATCCTCGCCGCCTCGCTCATCGTGGTGATCCCGGTGTTGCAGGACGGCGGCGGCAAGGCCGAGCGCCAGGCCGAACAGGCGCGCCTCCGCGCCAAGCTCGCCGAAGAGATCGACCTCCAGCGCGACAATATCCGCGCGGGCAATGAGGCGATGAACCGCCGGATCGCCGAAGCCGAGGTGACCGCGCGCAAGGCCGCCGAAGCATCGGCCGCGGCCGTCGCGCAGCGCGCCTCCACGGAGATCAACGCCCTCAAGGCCGCCCTGGCCGAACTCACCGCGAAGGCCGAAGCCGCCGAAGCCGCCGCTGGTTCCTCCGAGGCGCTCGAGGAGCTGACCGCCAAGGTCGAAGGCCTCGCCGGTACGGTACGCGCGCTCGTCGCCGACGCCGATGAGGCGGCGGAGAACGCCGGCAAGGCTCGCGCCGAAGCCACGCAGGCCCTCGAGACCGAACTGAAATCTGTCCGCGACGAGATCAAGAAGTCCGCGAAGTCCGCCGACAAGACCGCCGATAAGCTGGAAGCCGCCTTGGATTCCCTGCGCGAAGAAGTCTCCGAACTACGCGCGCGCTCCGCGGCGCCCGCCGACGTTTCCGCTCCTGAGCCGGCCGCGACCGCCGCCGCCGAAGAAGACTCCGAGGAAGAAGAATCCGAAGAAGACGAAGTCATCGAGGAGATCGAAGAAGTCACTGAGGACGAAGCCGCGCCGGCCGCCGACGAGGCCGCTCCTTCGGCCGCGGGCTCCGGCACCGCGCTCATCGTCAATCTCATGATCGGCATCGGCAACAAGCCGTACGTCCGCGGCACCGGTCCTGGCCTCAGCCGCGACAAGGGCGTGCCGATGAGTTTCCTCGGCATCGGCCGCTGGCAGTGGGTCTCGCCCGATCCGGAGGCTCCCGCCACGGTCGAAGTCTGGAAGAACGACCAGTCCCCGATGGGCGAAGCCTTGCATCTGCCGGGCGGCGAACCGGTGGAAGTCGACGAAGGCCACTTCGGCGGCGTCTGACATGCTGAGCGTCCTCGGCCTCTGCGCGTGGCTGGCCGCGGCCGATCCCCTGCCGCCGCCGCCCCCGCAGGTCTACTCCAACGACACCGTCCTCGCGACGGTGACGGGGGAGCGCGTCGCCGAGGTGAGTTTCGTGGCCGCGCATTGCACGGCGTTGCAACGTCATCTTGAGTTCGCGCTCAACCTTCCGCCGGTGCCCGGTGCGGTCGCCCGCATCGAGGTCGGCGACGTCCCGAAGCTCGCGCCCGTCGACACGCGTCTCGTCGGTAGCGCGGTCTTGATCATTCTCCGGCTGGGTAAGCCGCACGAAGCCCCGGAGCGCGCCGCCCAGGCCGCCGCGCAAGCTTGGTTAGCCCGCGTGGCCCTCGCCGGCGGTCAGCCCATCTCCGGCATCGAGCCTTGGACGCGTCAGGCCATCGCCTGTGAGATCCTCGCGCAGCTGCGTCCTTCGCTGAACGATTATTGGTATCGCGAGGGACGCCGCGAAATCCCCGCCACGCTCGAAGAGATCGTGGCTGGCCGCGCGCCCGACCGGGAGGCGCTGCTTTTCTGGCGGGCCTTGCGCCGCACGCTCGGCGTGCCGGCCGACCAGGCCAAGAGCCTGATCGCTTCGGCGCATGGCCAGCCGGTGCTCAAGCGTCTCGCCGCGGTCACGAAATCGCCGGAGGAGTGGTGGCTGCTCCATCGCGCCGACCTGCTGCTTTCCCGCGAGCCCGTCAGCCTCGGCCTGCGCGAGTCCGCCGAATCGCTCGACGACATCACGCGCTTCGTCTTCGACCTCGGCGCGGGCGACCAGCTCATCTCCGGGGCGGACCTGCCCAAGCATCGCGCCCTAGCGGCCGTGAAGCTGAGCATCGAAGCGCGCTTGAAAGGCCTACGTCGCGAAGTGCTCCGCCAGAATCCCGTCTACCATAACGCCTGGCGGACCTTCGGGACCTGGCTCGAGGCGTTCGAACAGGGTAAGCCGGAGGAACTCGCCAAGCTCTGGACCCAATATCAGGAAGAGCGCCGGCTGGCGGACTCGCTCCGTCGGGAGGTCGAAGCGGCGATGGACACGGTCGTCCCCGCCGCGAAGTGACCGCTTAGGCGGCGTCCTTGGAACCGGCGGTCTTCTGCAGCATCTGGTCGGCCAGAGTCACGCGGAAGAGGTTGAGGGCCATCCAGAAGACGCCCGCGAGGCAGAGGCCGCAATAGGCGGCGCCGAGGAGCACGGCGGTTTCGCCGCGTTCGCCCCAGGGCACGTGCTTCTCGAGGATCGAGGTGATCCAGACGAAGAAGACCACCGTCAGGACGAGGTCGATGACGACCGCCTGCTTGGTGATGAGCTTGGGCTTCATGTTATCCATGGGCCTGCATTGGTGCGTTTCCGGTCCGGGCTGTCAATCCCGCCCCGCCCATCCGAGTCCCACCCCCTTATCTCCGCCCTTGCCACGCCTGTTTACCCGTTCACCCTGCCGACCCCGAGGGGCGTCTTCCGCCCCCGCCCGACCCCCACTTTATACGTCAAACATGGCCGAAGAGCTCAAGGATACCCTCAACCTGCCCGTCACCGACTTCCCGATGCGGGCCGGCCTGGCCGAACGCGAACCCGTCCGGATCGCCCACTGGGA